>NZ_WUEI01000070.1 GCF_012911025.1 Azoarcus sp. TTM-91
GGCGAACAGCTGCAGCGGCTTGATCGAGGACAGCCGCATCAGCGCCAGCAGGGTACCGAGGATGATGCCGCCTATCATGGCCACCACCGCCCGGCGCAGCCTGCTCGCCGCGCCGGCCCTGCTTCTCACCCTTTCCCTCTGCCTGCTGCAGCCCGCGCCCGCCCTGGCGCGCGACGCCGCACCCGCGACCCACCTCGCCAACATCGTCATCCTCGCCACTGGCGGCACCATCGCCGGCGCCGGTGCGGGCACGGCCAACAGCGCCACCTACCAGGCCGCCAAGGTGCCGGTGGAGCAGCTGGTGGCCAGCGTGCCGGAGCTGAAGGACCTCGCCAGCGTGCGTGGCGAGCAGGTGTTCCAGATCGCCTCCGAGAGCTTCACCGACGAGCACCTGCTGCAGCTCGGCCGCCGGGTGGCGGAGCTGGCGCGGCAGGACGATGTGGACGGCATCGTCATCACCCACGGCACCGACACCCTGGAAGAGACCGCCTTCTTCCTCAACCTCGTCATCCCCAGCGACAAGCCCATCGTCGTCGTCGGCTCGATGCGGCCGGGCACCGCGATGTCGGCCGACGGCACGCTCAACCTCTACGACGCGGTGGCGGTGGCTGCCAGCCCGGATGCCCGCGGCAAGGGCGTGCTGGTGACGATGAACGACGAAATCCACAGCGGCCGCGACGTGACGAAGGCGGTGAACATCCGCCCGGACGCCTTCAGGAGCGCCTGGGGCCCGCTGGGCATGGTGGTGGAAGGCAAGCCCTACTGGTTCCGCCTGCCGGCCAAGCGCCACACCAGCGGCTCCGAGTTCGACATCGCCCGCATCAGCGCGCTGGCGCCGGTGGAGATCGCCTACGGTTACGGCAACGTCAGCCCCACCGCCTACCAGGCCTTCGCCGCCGGCGGCGCGCGCGCCATCGTCCATGCCGGCACCGGCAACGGCTCGGTGTCCAACCGGGTGGTTCCGGCGCTGCAGGCGCTGCGCGGCCAGGGGGTGCACATCATCCGTTCCTCCCGCGTCACCGCCGGCGGCTTCGTACTGCGCAACGCCGAGCAGCCGGACGACAAGAACGACTGGGTGGTCGCCCACGACCTCAACCCTCAGAAGGCGCGCATCCTCGCCGCGGTGGCACTGACCCGCAGCAACGGCAGCAAGGAGCTGCAGCGGGTGTTCTGGGAGTACTGAACACTCGCGCCGAATGAAGCGCCCCCGACCCCGACATCGCCAATAACAAACCAGGACCACGGCGCAGGCAGCGCCGGGCCACGAGGAGAGACAGATGCAGACCACCCGCAGCGAACACGACCTGCTCGGCGACCGCGAGATCCCGGCCGAGGTCTACTGGGGCATACACACCCTGCGCGCGCTGGAGAACTACCCCATCACCGGCAAAACCATAGGCTCCTACCCGGAGCTGGTGCGCGCGCTGGCGCTGGTGAAGCAGGCCGCCGCCCGCACCAACCATGCGCTCGGCCAGCTGGACGACGGCCGCTTCAACGCCATCGACTCCGCCTGCCGCGAGATCGCCGAGGGCCGGCTGCACAACCAGTTCGTGGTGGATGTGATCCAGGGCGGCGCCGGCACTTCGACCAACATGAACGCCAACGAGGTCATCGCCAACCTGGCGCTGGAGAAGCTGGGCTGGCCCAAGGGCCACTACAACGAGCTCCACCCGCTCAACCATGTGAACATGAGCCAGAGCACCAACGACGTCTATCCGACTGCGCTGAAGCTGGCGGTGGTGTTCGCCATCCAGGGCCTGCTGGACGCGATGGAGAAGCTGCGCCTGGCCTTCTTCGCCAAGGCGGAGGAGTTCAAGGACATCCTCAAGATCGGCCGCACCCAGTTGCAGGACGCGGTGCCGATGACGCTGGGCCAGGAGTTCTCCACCTACGCGGTGATGATGAGCGAAGACATCACCCGCCTGCGCGAGGCCATCTGCCTGATCCAGGAGATCAACCTCGGCGCCACCGCCATCGGCACCGGCATCAACACCGACATCCGCTACGCCAAGATGGCCACCGAGTGCCTGTCGGAGCTGTCCGGCGTGAAGCTGGTGCCGTCGGAGAACCTCATCGAGGCCACCCAGGACACCGGCGCCTTCGTGCAGCTCTCCGGCGTGCTCAAGCGCATCGCCTGCAAGCTGTCCAAGGTGTGCAACGACCTGCGCCTGCTCTCCAGCGGTCCGCAGGCGGGCTTCAACGAGATCAACCTGCCGGAGCGCGCCGCCGGCTCCAGCATCATGCCGGGCAAGGTGAATCCCATCATTCCGGAGGTGGTGAACCAGATCGCCTTCGAGGTGATCGGCAACGACGTCACCATCACCATGGCCTCGGAAGGCGGCCAGCTGCAGCTGAATGCCTTCGAACCCATCATCGGCCACTCGCTGTTCAAGAGCATCGAGCACCTTGAAGCCGGCTGCCGCACGCTGACCGACAACTGCGTACGCGGCATCACCGCCAACCGCGAACTGCTGGCCGAACGGGTGCGCACCTCCGCTGGCCTCGCCACCGCGCTGAACCCGCTGATCGGCTACGAGAACGCCACCTGGGCCGCCCGCGAGGCGCTCAAGACCGGCCGCAGCGTGTCCGAACTAGTGCTGGAGCGCGGCCTGATGGACAAGGAAAGCCTGGAGCGCACGCTGCGGCCGGAGGTGCTGACGGCGCCGCGGGCGGAGTAGGCGGGCAGCGGATACGGATAGGCCCGGGAGGCTCGGGGTAAAACCCGGCCTCCTCACCCAGGCCAGCGACCCGGTGCTGCGCAGGCTCGCCGGCGCCCGCAGCGCAAAATTCGCCCAAGGGAAACGGCATCCCCCAGCTGAGGACGGGCCAGCGCGCCCCGCCGCAGGGTGACGCCCCTTGGGTCCGCCGGTGGGATGAAGCCGGCCGCGGCCCCGGGAATCCGGCTCCCACCGGTGGCCCCGGGCAGCGGACAGCCAGCGCAGCGCGCAGCCCTTGCGCCGCGGCGTCTGCCGGCTCCGCCTGGCAAGGCCGACACGGCTGCAGGCTGGGGCTAGAATCCGGCGTTCGCCGCTCCCTTTGCCGCAGCCCCCTTTGCCGCCGCCACCGCAATGCCCGCCTACCTCCTTCTTCGCCACGCCCTGCTGCCGCTCCTGCTTGCTTTCGGGCAAGCGCTTCCCGCCCACGCCGCCGAGGGCTCCGCCGTGCTGGAGCGGATACGCAGCGAGGGCGAGTTCAGGCTGGGCTACCGCAGCGCCTCCATCCCCTTCTCCTACGTGGCGAACGGCGAGGTCATCGGCTATTCCAACGAGCTGGCGCTGCGGGTGGTGGAGGCGGTGCGCCGCCATCTGGAACTGCCCGACCTGCCCTTGCGGCTGGTGCCCATCACCCCGCACAACCGCATGGCCATGGTAAGCAGCGGCCGCGTCGATCTGGAATGCGGCTCCACCACCCACAATCGCGAGCGCGAAGCCCAAGTCGGCTTTTCCAACACCATCTTCATCGCCGGCACCCGGCTGATGGTGCGCGCCGATTCCGGCATCCGCGACTTCTCCGACCTGGTCGGCCGGCGCATCGTCACCACCGCCGGCACCACCTCGGAAACCGTGCTGCGGCGCGCCTTCAACAGCGGCGAACTGGCCAGCGCCACCATCGTCTCCGCCCGCGACCACGCGGAGAGCTTCATGGTGCTCGCCGCCGGCCGCGCCGACGCCTTCATGATGGACGACGCCCTGCTGCACGGCGAACTGGCCAAGCGCGGCGAGGGCGGCCGTTGGATCGTCACCGGTACGCCGCGCTCCTACGAGGCCTATGCCTGCATGCTCGACCGCGGCGATCCGGCCTTCAAGAAAGTGGTGGACGACGCCCTGGCCGGGTTGATGCGCAGCGGCGAGGCGGCGCGTATCTACGCCCGCTGGTTCACCCAGCCGATTCCGCCACTGGGCCACAACCTGAACCTGCCGATGTCGGCCGCCATGCAGACGCTGTACGCCACGCCCAACGACACCCCCTTCGAGTAGGCCGCCCCGCATGAAGCCCACGCTCGCTCTCATCGCCACCGGCGGCACCATCGCCGGCCTTGCCGAAGACAGCGCCGCACCGGCGAATTACACCGCCGGCGTGGTGGATGCCGGAGCGCTGGTCGCCGCCGTGCCGCCGCTGCGCGAACTCGCCAACCTGCGGGTGGAGCAGCTGTGCAATGTGGACAGCAGCGACCTCACCCCGGCCCACTGGCTGGCGCTCGCCAGGCGGGTGCAGGCGCTGACCACCGATCCGGCCATCGCCGGCATCGTCGTCACCCACGGCACCGACACGCTGGAAGAGACGGCCGCCTTCCTCGCCCTCTGCCATCGCGGCGACACGCCGGTGGTGCTCACCGGCGCCATGCGCCCGGCGAACGCGCTGTCCGCCGACGGGCCGGCCAACCTCCACGACGCCTGCCGGGTAGCGCTGGCCGAGGACAGCCGCGGCCGCGGGGTGATGGTGGTGTTCGCCGGCGAGATCCTGCCGGCACTGCCGCTGAGCAAGGCCAGGCTGGGACTGCAGCCCTATGTGGCCGGCGCTGGCGGTGCGCTGGGAATGGCGGCCGGCCGGCCGCGCTTCTTCCATCCGCACCAGCCCTCCCCGGCCGTGCTGGATGCGGCCGCCTGCCCTGCCCTGCCGGAGGTCGCCATCCTTTACGTCGCCGCTGGCACGCCGCCGCAGGCGCTGCGGGATGCACTGCGGCACGGCGCCCGCGGTGCGGTACTGGCCTTGCCGGGCAGCGGCACCGTGCCCCGGGCGTGGGAGGAAACCATTGCCGAGGCGTGCAGCGCCGGCATCCGCATCGTGCGCGGCAGCCGGCTGGCCTCCTCCTTCGTCCCCAGCCGCCGCCAGGATCTCGAACTCGGTACCTGGGCAGCCGGCGCCCTTGCCCCTGCCCAGGCCCGCGTGGCCCTGATCGTGGCCATCGCCGCCGGCCTGGAGCAACTGCCGGCGGCGCTGGCCGCTCAGGCGCGCTGAATGCGGCGGCGCCCACCCCAGCCCAGCGCGCCCGCCATCGCCAGCAGCCCGAGGGTACCCGGCAGCGGCACCGGGTTGGGGTTGTCCTCCCGCACCCGCGCGGTGCCGATGAAGATCTGCTCATAGCCGTTGTTCAGGCTGGTAGCCCAGCCATTGTTGTCGGCGATGTTGCAGCTGGGCGAGGCACCGTAGGCCTGGGTGCCGTAGGCATACACCGTGCGGCTGCCACGCTGGGTGGTGGTCACGTTCTTCATCTCGCAGCCGAGGCGGATGTCCGCATGCAGCGTGTAGGCGGCCAGGTCGGCATCGCTGAGGTTGTTGAACAGGCTGTCCATCAGGCTGTTCAGCTCCGGGAAGAGCAGCGCATAGGCCACATGGTCCGCCCCCAGGTTGTGGCTGATGGGCGCCGAGGCGCCGGGCGAGCCACAGGGGACGGGTACCGGGTAGAGCGGGTTGAGGGCGGTGTTGACACAGATGGCACCGCCGGACAGCACATAGTCGGTGTTCTGCCCACTGATCGCGTCCGGCGCGCCCGGACCGCTGCCCGGCGCGGTGTAGTTCAGCGGATCGCCAAGGAAGTTGCCGCCGCCGCCCTCGCTGATCAAGGCATAAGGGCGGTTGTTGTTGCTGAGCTCGAAGGTGCCCAGCACGGCGCCGGCGCCATTCGTCAGCCACAGTCGCACCCACGCCGCCAGGCTCTGGGAGGCCTTGCCGTCGGCGTTGATCTGGTTGTTGTTGAACAGCACCACCATCTGCTCGCCGCCGAGGAAGGCCTTGAGCGCGCCGAGCGAGGCATCCCAGGTGTTGGCGCCATTGTTGGCGACGCTGCCGGTGGTGCCGCGGCTGGTCAGCGGGTTGGTGTAGAAGAAACGTTCGCCATTGACCCCGTTGGGCGTGGAGTAGGCGTTGTCCATGCCGGCGAAGTTGGTCGTCACCTCCGCGCCCTCGGCCCCGGTGGCCACCACGATCAAGTCCTTGATCGCGCCCGGGGTGGAAGCCAGCGACACATTGCCGATCGGCAGGGAGTAGGACACCGCGTCGCCATACTGTGCATATCCCAGATTGGTTAGGTCTATGGTTGGAGCGGCAGCTGCCGGCAGACTTGCTGCAACCCAGCAGAATAGGCCTATCTTCATTGCTTTCCACGCCTTCATCTCACTCTCCTTTTTTATAACTAAAGGCATAGTCAATGAAGGCAAGCGCCGTGCCAGCGCCGCAAGGTCATGAGTTTTCGCGGGATTGCCGCGGCTCCCCGGATCGAGGCGTAAGAAACGCCGACAGCCACTGCACGCCCCGCGGGCGCACACCCGCCACCGGCGGCTTACCGGCTGGCGCTGCAGCGGGCGTCAGAGCGAGTAGTCGTCCTCATGGCCGCCGGCCAGCGCGGTTTCCACCATCTTGCGGGTGAGGTGGGGGGCGAAGCCCTCGACGAAGGCGAACACGTAGCCGCGCAGCCAGGCGCGGCGGCGCAGGCCGATGCGGGTGGTGCTGGATTCGAACAGGTGGGCGGCATCTATCATGCCGAGGTTGCGGTCTTCCGCCGGGTCGTAGGCCATGCGGGCAAGGATGCCGATGCCGAGGTCCATGGAGACATAGGTCTTGATCACGTCGGAGTCGATGGCGGTCAGCACCACGTTGGGCTTCAGGCCGCGGCCGAGGAAAGCCTTGTTGATCTGGCTGCGGCCGGTGAAGGCGTCGTCGTAGGTGATCAGCGGATAGCGGGCGATGGCCTCCAGCGTCAACGGCTGCTCCCGCAGGATGGGGTGGCGCGGCGAGGCGACGACGCAGCGGTTCCACTGGTAGCAGGGCAGCATGATGAGTTCGTCGTAGTCGGAGATCGCCTCGGTGGCGATGGCGATGTCGGCGGTGCCGTCCAGCACCATCTCGCACACCTGGCGCGGGCTGCCCTGGTGCAGCGACAAGCGCACCTGCGGATAGCGGCGCATGAAATCCCGCACTACCCGCGGCAAGGCATAGCGCGCCTGGGTGTGGGTGGTGGCGATGGAGAGGCTGCCAGCCGCCTCGTTGGAGAACTCCTCGCCCACCTGCATCAGGTTGTCCATGTCCCGCAGCATGCGCTCGGCGATGCCGAGCACCGCCCGCCCCGGCTCGGTCACCGCGACTAGGCGCTTGCCGTGGCGGACGAAGATCTCCACCCCCAGTTCCGCCTCCAGCAGGCGGATCTGCTTGGATACGCCCGGCTGCGAGGTGAACAGCGCCTCCGCGGCCTCCGAAACGTTCAGGCCGTGGCGGGCCACTTCGTAGATGTAGCGCAGCTGCTGCAGATTCATGGCTTCCCCTGTATCACGGCGGCACCTTATTAGAGAGGACCGCCTTGCCACTTTCTCTTATAACCAATTCTTCTTAGAGTCTAACGCATACCCTCTTCGCCGCCCTAAACTTCCCCCTTAGGATGCGCTGCACCAAAAAGTAAGCACTGGATCATGGACTTCGCCTATACCGTCGCCGGTTTCGCGGTCGGCGCCATCGTCGGCCTCACTGGCGTCGGCGGCGGTTCGCTGATGACGCCGTTGCTCGTCCTGCTGTTCGGCATCCACCCTTCGGTGGCCGTCGGCACCGACCTGCTTTACGCGGCCATCACCAAGGCCGGCGGCACGGTGGCGCACGGCCTGAAGGGTACGGTGGACTGGACGGTGACGCGGCGCCTCGCCACCGGCAGCATTCCCGCCGCCGCGCTCACGCTGACGCTGGTGGCGGTGTTCGCGCCCGGCGGCATGGAAGGCGCGGCGGGGCTGATCAAGGTAGCGCTGGGCGTGGCCCTGCTGCTGACGGCGGTGGCACTGCTGCTGCGCCGCCACATCCAGGCCTATGCACTGAAGCGCTTTGGCGGCGAGCCGAACCCGAGGCGCACCGCGGTACTCACAGTGGTGACCGGCGCGGTGCTGGGCGTGCTGGTGTCCATCTCCTCGGTGGGCGCCGGCGCGCTGGGCGTGACGGCGCTGTTCTTCCTTTACCCGGCGATGCCGGCGCTGCGCATCGTTGGCTCCGACATCGCCCACGCGGTGCCGCTGACGCTGGTGGCCGGGCTCGGCCACTGGATGCTGGGCAGCGTGGATTGGCTGCTGCTCGGCAGCCTCATCGTCGGTTCGCTGCCCGGCATCTGGCTCGGCAGCCATATTTCCACCAAGGTGCCGGACCGCGTGCTGCGGCCGCTCCTTGCAACCATGCTGGTGCTCGTCGGCGCCAAGCTGATCGGCCACTGACCCCCGGCGGCCCAGACAGAGAGAAGAGCGATGTACCGATACGACGCATACGACCAGCGGGCTGTGGACGAGCGAGTCGCCCAGTTCCGCGATCAGACCCGCCGCTACCTCGCCGGTGAGCTGACGGAAGACGAATACCGCCCCCTGCGCCTGCAGAATGGCCTCTACATCCAGCGCCATGCGCCCATGCTGCGCATCGCCGTGCCCTACGGCCTGTTCTCCAGCGCCCAGCTGCGCATGCTGGCGCATGTGGCGCGCACCTACGACAAGGGCTACGGCCACTTCACCACCCGCCAGAACATCCAGTTCAACTGGCCGGCGCTGGAAGACGTGCCGGAAATCCTGGCCCAGCTGGCCACGGTGCAGATGCATGCCATCCAGACCTCCGGCAACTGCATCCGCAACATCACCTCCGACGCCTTCGCCGGCGTGGCCGGCGACGAGCGCATCGACCCGCGCCCGTGGTGCGAGATCCTGCGCCAGTGGAGCAGCTTCCACCCCGAGTTCGCCCACCTGCCGCGCAAGTTCAAGTTCGCGGTGAATGGCGCCGAGGAAGACCGCGCGGTGATCCAGGCCCACGACATCGGGCTGGATGTGATCCGCAACGAGGCCGGCGAGATCGGCTTCCGCGTGCTGGTCGGCGGCGGCCTGGGCCGCACCCCCATCATCGGCGAGCAGATCGCCGGCTTCGTGCCGTGGCAGCACATCGTCACCTACTGCGAGTCCATCCTCCGGGTGTACAACCTGCACGGCCGCCGCGACAACAAGTACAAGGCGCGCATCAAGATCCTGGTGAAGGCGCTGGGCATAGAGGAATTCCGCCGCCAGGTGGAAGCAGAATGGGCGCATGTGAAGAACGGCCCCTCCACCCTCACCGAAGCGGAAGTCGCCCGCGTGGCCGCCCACTTCGTCGACCCGGCCTACGAAACCCTGCCGGCCCACGACGCCGCCTATGCCGAAGCCCTGGCCGACAACAAGCCCTTCGCCGCCTGGGCCAGGCGCAATGTGCGCGCCCACAAGGTGCCGGGCTACGCCAGCGTGGTGCTGTCGCTGAAGAAGACCGGCGTGCCGCCGGGCGACATCAGCGCCGAGCAGATGGAGCTGGTCGCCGAACTGGCCGACGCCCACAGCTACGGCGAAGTGCGCGCCACCCACCAGCAGAACCTGGTACTGGCCGACGTGCGCCAGTCCGAGCTGTTCAAGCTGTGGCAGACGCTGCGCGACGCCGGCCTGGCGACGCCCAACATCGGCCTGCTGACCGACATCATCGCCTGTCCCGGGGGCGACTACTGCGCGCTCGCCAACGCCAAGTCCATCCCCATCGCGCAGGCCATCCAGGAGCGCTTCGACGATCTCGACTACCTGTACGAGATCGGCGACATCGACCTCAACATCTCCGGCTGCATGAACGCCTGCGGCCACCACCACGTCGGCCACATCGGCGTGCTCGGCGTCGATAAGAACGGCGAGGAGTGGTACCAGGTCACCGTCGGCGGCGCTCAGGGCAACCAGGCCAGCCTGGGCAAGGTCATCGGCCCGTCCTTCGCCGCGCATGAGATGGCGGACGTGGTCAGCTCGCTGATCGAGACCTATGTTGAAAACCGCCACGAGGACGAGCGCTTCATCGACACCGTGCGCCGCCTCGGCATCGAACCGTTCAAGACCAATGTGTACGGCAAGCGCCAGCAGGAAAGGAAGGTGGCCCATGGCTAAAGTGATCCGCAACCGCAGCATCGTCGACGACACCCGCCAGACCGTCCGCCTGGCCGAAGGCGAAACGCCGGAAGGCGTCGCCCTGCCCACCGGCCCGCTGCTGGTGCCGCTGGCGGTGTGGCAGGCCCGCGCCGACGAACTGGCCGCCCGCGGCGATGTCGGCGTCTGGCTGGCTGCCGGCGAAGGTGCAGAAGCCATCGCCGCCGAGCTGCCGCGCCTGGCCGCGGTGGGCGTGCATTTTCCCGCCTTCACCGACGGCCGCGGCTACTCCACCGCCGCCCTGCTGCGCACCCGCTACGGCTACACCGGCGAACTGCGCGCCATTGGCGACGTGCTGCGCGACCAGTTCCAGGCCTATGTGCGCTGCGGCTTCGACACCCTGCAGCCGCCGGAAGGCCGCTACTCCGACGAACAGCTGCAGGCCGCACTGGCCAGCCTGGGCGACATCTCCACGCCTTACCAGGGCGCGGTGGATGAGCCCCGGCCGCTGTGGCTGCGGGCGCAGCGCGGGGTTGCGGCATGAGCGGCGCCGTCAGCCTGCTGCGGCCGCCGCCCAGCAATCCGGCCACCCGCCCGGAACTCACCGACGCGCTGCGCGCCAGCGTGGCGGCGAAGGCCGCCGCCGCCCGCGAATTCCTTGCTGCCGCGGCAGCCGAGTTCGGCCGCAATGCCGAGCTCACCTTCGCCAACAGCTTCGGCGCCGAGGACATGGTGCTGACCGACCTCATCCTCGGCGGCAAGCTGCCGATCGAGATCTTCTCGCTGGACACCGGCCGCCTGCCGGCCGAGACCTACACCCTGATGGGCGAGGTCGAGCAGCGCTACGGCAGCAAGCTCAAGGTGTTCTTCCCCGAGTCCGGCGCGGTGGAAAGCTATGTGCGCGAGCACGGCATCAACGCCTTCTACGACTCGGTGGAGCTGCGCAAAGCCTGCTGCCATGTGCGCAAGGTGGAGCCGCTGCGCCGCGCGCTGGCGGGCAAGAAGGCCTGGATCACCGGCCTGCGCGCCGCCCAGTCCACCACCCGTAGCGGCCTGCCGCTGCGCGAGTTCGACGCCGGCAACGGGCTGGAGAAGCTGAACCCGCTGGCGGACTGGAGCGAAACCGAGGTGTGGGCCTACATCCGCCTCAACGAAGTGCCGTACAACGCCCTGCATGACCAGTTCTATCCCAGCATCGGCTGTGCGCCCTGTACCCGGGCCATCGCCGTCGGCGAAGATGTGCGCGCCGGCCGCTGGTGGTGGGAAGATCCCGCCTCCAAGGAGTGCGGGCTGCATGTGAAGAAGGGCTGAGACCGGGCCCGCCCGGACGAATCATCGACATCGCTGAAATCATGACCACGCTGACCAAACAGACCCTGAGCCACCTCGACTGGCTGGAAGCCGAAGCCATCCACATCCTGCGCGAAGTGGCGGGCCAGTGCGCCAACCCGGCGCTGCTGTTCTCCGGCGGCAAGGATTCGATCTGCCTGCTGCGCCTGGCCGAAAAGGCCTTCCGCCCCGGCCGCTTCCCTTTTCCGCTGCTGCACATCGACACCGGCCACAACTACAAGGAAGTGACCGATTTCCGTGACAAGCGCGCCGCCGAACTGGGCGAGCGCCTGATCGTGCGCTCGGTTGAGGATTCGATGGCGCGTGGCACGGTGGTGCTGAAGTCGCCCACCGAGTCGCGCAACAAGCACCAGTCGGTGACGCTGCTGGAGGCCATCGAGGAGTTCGGCTTCGACGCGTGTATCGGCGGCGCCCGCCGCGACGAGGAGAAGGCACGGGCGAAGGAGCGGATCATGAGCTTCCGCGACGAGTTCGGTCAGTGGGACCCGAAGAACCAGCGCCCGGAACTGTGGAACCTGTACAACGCCCGCAGCCACAAGGGCGAGAACATCCGCGCCTTCCCGATCAGCAACTGGACCGAGCTGGACGTGTGGCAATACATCCAGCGCGAGCAGCTGGAGCTGCCCTCCATCTACTTCGCCCATGTGCGGCCGGTGGTGCGCAAGAACGGCCTGCTGCAGCCGGTGACCGAGCTGACCCCGGCCAGGCCCGACGACAAGATCGAGGATGTGCTGGTGCGCTTCCGTACCGTCGGCGACATCACCTGCACCGCGCCAGTGGAGTCGGATGCCGACACGGTGGAGAAGATTCTGGCCGAAACCGCAACGACTACGATCACCGAGCGCGGCGCCACCAGGATGGACGACCAGACCTCCGAGGCGTCGATGGAGCAGCGGAAGAAGGAAGGGTATTTCTGAGCAAGCCCACGGCGATCACCCCCCTGAATCTCAAGGGGCATCGCGCGGGGCATATGCTCCAGCAGGCTGCGGGACTGGCCCTTTGGGCTCGAACAGTCCTCGCCTCCCTCCGCAAATACCCCGCCCATCCCGTCCAGGCTTGATCAGCGGCCGTAGAAGCAAAGCACCCCAGGCGCCAGAACCTGCCGAAGGGCATAAGCAGGCGCAGACAGCCCCGGTTGCCACAGTGCGCCGGAACCCCGTATCCGGCGACCGGGTGACCGGAGGCAGACGGGAAGTGCTTGGCGCAGGCGAGGATGGCCCAGGACGGGCCGCCCGGGAAACGCACTAAACTGAATTGAAGCATTGAAGGAACGATGACCATGTCCGCCCCCGAACAACTGCCCGAAATCGACAACGGCCTGCTGCGCTTCCTCACCTGCGGCAGCGTGGACGACGGCAAGAGCACCCTGATCGGCCGTTTGCTGTTCGACACCAAGACCATCCTCGCCGACACCCTCAACGCCATCGAGAAGACCTCGGCCAAGCGCGGCATGAGCGCGGTGGATCTCTCCCTGCTGACCGACGGCCTGCAGGCCGAGCGCGAGCAGGGCATCACCATCGACGTCGCCTACCGCTACTTCTCCACCGGCACCCGCAAGTACATCATCGCCGACGCGCCGGGCCACGAGCAGTACACCCGCAACATGGTCACCGCGGCCTCCACCGCCAACCTGGCCATCATCCTGGTGGACGCGCGCAAGGGCGTGCTCACCCAGACCCGCCGCCACTCCTATCTCGCCAGCCTGGTCGGCATCCCGCACCTGCTGGTGGCGGTGAACAAGATGGACCTGGTGGACTACGACCAGGCGGTGTTCGAGCGCATCAAGGCCGACTACCTGGACTTCGCCGGCAAGCTGGGCATCAAGGATGTGCGCTTCATCCCGCTGTCCGCCCTCAACGGCGACATGATCGTGGATCGCGGCGACAAGCTCGGCTGGTACGAAGGCCCGACGCTGCTCGAAATCCTCGAAAGCGCGCCGGCCGCCCACACCGAGCAGGCGGAGAACTTCCGCTTCCCGGTGCAGTACGTGTGCCGCCCGCAGGATTCCGCCAACCCCGCACTGCACGACTACCGCGGCTTCATGGGCCGGGTCGAGTCGGGCGAGGTCGCGGTGGGCGATGCCGTCACCGTGCTGCCGTCCGGCCTCACCAGCAAGGTCAAGGCCATCGAGCTGGGCGCGGTGCAGCTGCCGCGCGCCATCCACGAGCAGTCGGTGACGCTGCTGCTGGAGGACGAGATCGACATCTCCCGCGGCGACATGATCGTCAAGTCCGCCGAAGTGTTGGAGCCGGTGAAGCAGATCGAGGCCACCGTGTGCTGGCTGTCCGAGACGCCGCTGCAGCCGGCGCGCACCTATCTCGTCCGCCACACCAGCCGGGAAGTGAAGGCCAAGGTCGCCGGCATCGCCTACCGGGTGGATGTGAACACCCTGGCGCAGGAAGCAGCCACCACGCTGGCGATGAACGACATCGCCCGCATCAGCCTGAAGCTGGCCCAGCCGCTGGTGGCCGACCGCTACGCCGACAACCGCGCCACCGGCGCCTTCATCATCATCGATGAAAGCACCAACAACACCGTCGGCGCCGGCATGATCGTCTGAGCGGACCGCGCCCGGCCGAGCACACAGGCCTCCTGCGGGAGGCCTGTTGCATTCCGGGCCATCCCCGAAACCCTCGGCCATAATGCCGCCATGAACACCACTACCCCGAACAGCACCCGCCTCGACAAATGGCTGTGGGCAGCGCGCTTCTTCAAGCACCGCACCGCCGCCACCGAGGCGGTGGACGGCGGCAAGGTCAAGCTCAACGGCGCCACGGTGAAACCCGCCCGCGAGGTGAAGATCGGCGACCGGGTGGATGTCACCATCGGTGACGACACCCGCAGCGTGGAAGTACGCGCCATCGCCGAGAAGCGCGGCTCCGCCACCATCGCCCAGACGCTCTACGAAGAGACCGCCGACAGCACGGCCCGCCGCGAGGCCGCCCGCGAATCCCGCCGGCTGGCGGCCACGCCGGGTGCCGACCTGCATGGCCGCCCGACCAAGCGCGACCGCCGCCGCATCGGCCGCTTCACCGGAATCTGATCCCACCGCGATAAGCGGCCGCACGCCCCGCCCCGGTGCGCTCGGCCAGCGCAGCGACTACACTCCCGCCATGACGTCGGCTGCCCGGCCTCCGCCGCAGCCAATGCAGACGGGGACCTAATCATGGTGTCGGCATACGCTGTCCGCCTGATCGGCAAGCTGGCCAGCCTCCTCGGCCTGCTTCTGCTCGCCCTCGGCCCGGCCACCAGCGCGCCACCAGCCGGCCAGGTGCTGGCGCTGCGGGTGGATGGCGTGATCGGCCCGGCAACGGCGGACTTCATCCACCGCGGCCTCGCCCGCGCCCAGGCCGGCGGCTACCTGTTGGTGGTGCTGGAGCTGGACACGCCCGGCGGGCTGGACACCTCGATGCGCGCCATCATCAAGGACATCCTCGCCTCGCCGGTGCCAGTCGCCACCTATGTGCATCCGGAAGGCGCCCGCGCCGCCAGCGCCGGCACCTACATCCTCTACGCCAGCCACATCGCGGCAATGACGCCGGCCACCAACCTCGGCGCCGCCACGCCGGTCGCCATAGGCGGCACGCCTTCGCCCGCGCCCGACCCGCCGACCGGCGATAAAGCCAAGGACGGCAGCGGCAAGGCGCCGGACGACGCCATGGGCGCCAAGGCGGTCAACGATGCCGCCGCCTACCTGCGCAGCCTCGCCCAGCTGCGCGGCCGCGACGCCGATTTCGCCGAGCGCGCGGTGCGCGAAGCCGCCGGCCTGAGCGCCGAAGAGGCCCTCGCCCGCGGCGTCATCGACGTCGTCGCCCCCTCGCTGCCAGCGCTGCTGCGCCAACTGGACGGGCGCGAGGTCGAACTCGCCCAGGGTAAGCTGCGGCTCGCCACCGCCGACGCAGCCATAGACCAGATCGAACCCGACGGCCGCAACCGCTTCCTCGCCCTGCTCGCCAACCCGCAGGTGGCGCTGATCCTGATGATGATCGGCATCTATGGCCTGTTCTTCGAATTCACCTCGCCCGGCTTCGTCGTGCCCGGCGTCGCCGGCGCCATCTGCCTGCTGCTGGCGCTCTACGCCTTCCACCTGCTGCCGGTGAACTGGGCGGGCGTGGCGCTCGTCGTGGTCGGCTGCGCGCTGATGGTGGCCGAAGCCTTCGCCCCCAGCTTCGGCGTGCTCGGCATAGGCGGGCTTGTGGCTTTCGTCATCGGCGGGCTGTTCCTGGTGGATGGCGAGCTGCCCGGCTTCGGCATTCCACCGGCGCTCATCGTCGGCCTCAGCCTCGCCAGCGCCGCCCTGCTGTTCGCCCTCGGCGGCTTCGCCGCCCGCAGCCGCAAGCGGCCCGTGGTCAGCGGACGCGAGGAAATGGCCGGCCAGCTCGCCACCGTGGCCGGCCCGGCGGCGGACGGTGGCTATTGGGTACAACTGCGCGGCGAGACCTGGCGCGCCCATGCCGCACAGCCCCTCAACGCCGGCGACCAGGTCCGCATAGACGGAGTGGATGGTCTGACCCTGCAGGTTTCCCCCCTTTCCCCAGTGCAACGGAGTACCTCACCATGATCGAACTGCAGTTCGGACTCGCCCCGCTGCTCATCCTGCTCGTCGCCCTGGCCATCGCCTCGCTGCGCATCCTGCGCGAGTACGAGCGCGGCGTGGTCTTCATGCTGGGCCGCTTCTGGAAAGTGAAAGGCCCCGGCCTCATCTTCGTCATCCCCGGCCTGCAGCAGATGGTGAAGGTGGACCTGCGGGTGGTGACCATGGACGTGCCCAGCCAGGATGTCATCTCCCGCGACAACGTCTCGGTGAAGGTGAACGCAGTGGTTTATTTCCGCGTGGTCGATCCCCAGCGCGCCATCATCCAGGTGGAAAACTACCTGGTCGCCACCAGCCAGCTCGCCCAGACCACGCTGCGCGCGGTGCTCGGCAAACACGAGCTGGACGAGATGCTGGCCGAGCGCGAGAAGCTCAACCTGGACGTGCAGCAGATCCTCGATGCCCAGACCGACTCCTGGGGCATCAAGGTGGCGAACGTCGAGATCAAGCATGTGGACCTCAACGAGAACATGGTGCGCGCCATCGCCCGCCAGGCCGAGGCCGAGCGCGAACGCCGCGCCAAGGTGATCCACGCCGAAGGCGAGAAACAGGCGGCGCAGACCCTGATGGAGGCCGCCGCGATGCTTTCCCGCGAGCCGGCGGCGATGCAGCTGCGCTACCTGCAGACGCTCACCCAGGTTGCCGGCGACAAGACCTCCACCCTGGTTTTCCCGGTGCCGGTGGATCTGCTCGACACCCTGGTCGGAAAGAACCGCAAGGACGGCAGCGAGCGCGCCTGAGCGCACCTGCATGCGCCGCCCGCCCCGACTCACCGCCCTGCTGCCGCGCCCGGCCGGACCGGCGCTGCGTGCAGCCGTGCTGACCCTGCTGGTGGTGCTCGCCACCCTGGGGCTGGAATGGCTGGCCTGGCGCCAGTACCGCGCGGTGGAAATGCGCGAGGCCACCGCCGCTTTCAGCCGCGTCTCCGACCAATCCACCCTGTCGCTAAACCAGCAGCTCAACCACTACCGCAATTCCCTCCTCGCCCTGCGCGCCGCCTACATTGCCGCCGACGGCTTCAGCGTGGAGGAGTTCGCCCGCTACATCCAGATCCTCGGCATGGACCGCGGCCTCTCCGGCTTGCGCGCGCTCGCCTTCAACCGCGCCATCAGCGACGCCGAGCGCGACACCTATCTCGCCGAGGTGCGCCAGCGCAACAAGGCCTACGACCCGATCTACGCCGAGTTCGACATCTACCCGCCGGAGCGCAGGCCCTTCTACCACGTCGCCGAGATGGTGCAGCCGCCGGCCGGCAACCAGCGCTCCCTGGGCTACGACCTGCTGTCCGACGACGTGCGCCAGCGCGCCATCGAGGAAGCCGGCGAACATGGCTTCGCCGCCACGCCGCCGCTACGCCTGCGGCAAGATCCCGACGCACTGGCGGTGCTGCTGCTCACGCCGGTGCCTGCCCCCAGCCCGGACGGCAACCTTCGCCCGCCCAATACCCTGGGCGCCTCATTCGTCGTCACCGACCTGGTGGAGACTGCGCTGTCGCCCGCGCTGCGGCGGCAGTTCAGCCTGCGCCTCAGCGACCTCGGCGCCGCCGGCAGCGCCCACGCACAGCCCCAGCCGCTGTTCGACGATGGCTTCCCGCGGGTGCCGGACCTGCGTGCGGTGCGCAGCGAGCTGGTTTTCGGCGGCCGCCGCTGGTTGCTGGAGTTCCACCCGGTACAGCCGCTGACACCGCCGATCGCCCGCCACGACCTCGCCGCCCTCTTCATCGCCGGCGCACTGCTGGCCGGCACCGTGGCCTACCTCACCCAGCAGCGCCTGCAGCGCAACAGCCGCGACCATGCGCTGGCGCGGCTCGCCTCCGACTGTGTGCTGCGGGTGGACGCCAGCGGCCATGTGATAGACGCCGACCACACCGCGCTGCGCATCACCGGCCGCAGCGCCCGGCGCTGGCGGAATCTGCCCCTGTGGGCCAGTTGCGTCCCCGGCACCCACGCCGAGGCCATACGGGCGCTGGTGATGAGCGTGGCCGCCGAGCCCACCAGCGGCAGCGCGGAATGCCGGGTGCTGGGCGACGACGGCAAAGAGCACTGGATTTCCCTGCGCCTGGGCAATCACCTGGAACACCCCCACCTTCGCTGCCTGCTCGCCCAGCTTTCCAGCATCGCCAAGCGCAAGGCCGCCGAGGCGGAGATCGAACGCCTGGCCTTCTTCGACCCGCTCACCGGCCTGCCCAACCGCCGCCTGCTGGAAGAGCGCGCCGAGCTGACGCTGAGCGCCGCCCGCCGCCAGCCCGGCCACGCCGCGCTGATGGTGATAGACCTCGACGGCTTCAAGACGGTGAACGACGAGGGCGGCCATGCTGCCGGCGACAAGGTGCTGGAGATCGTCGCCGAACGGCTGCAGGCGGCCATCCGCGCCAGCGACACCGCCGCCCGGCTTGGCGGAGACGAGTTCGTGGTGCTGCTGGGTGCGCCGGCCAACGAGGCGGATGTCCGTGCCACCGCGCTGCGCCTGGCGCGCGCCATCGCCCTGCCGGCGGTGGTGCAGGAGCGCGGCTGGACGGTGACCGCCAGCATCGGCATGGCCCTCTACCCACTGCATGGCACCGATTTCGCCAACCTGCTGGGCGCCGCCGATGCGGCGATGTACCGCAGCAAGCACGGCGCCAAGGGCTTGCATGTGATGGCGGCCGATCCGGACGAACTGACGGCCTGACGGCCTGCGCTTCAGTCCAGCGCCAGCGCCAGGGGTATCGGCAGCATCGCCAGGCTGAGCAGGTTGCCGACCAGCACCAGCGAAGCCACCTTCTCCGGCTCCTGGCGGTAGCGCTCGGCGAAGATGTAGTTGAGCACTGCCGGCGGCAGGGCGCCGAACACCATCAGCAGCGCCCGCTCCTGCGGCGGCAGATCGATCAGCAGCAACACGCCCCAGACCAGCGCCATGCCCGCGAGCGGACGCAGGACGCCGGTGAGCACGCCCAGGCCGATGGAGCCGAGGCGGGAATCGGTCAGCCGCACGCCGAGCGCGAACAACATCAGTGGAATCGCGATGTCGCCCAGCATCTTCACCGCCACCATCAACGGCGGCCACAGCTCGATGCCGGAGAGCCCGACTGCCACGCCGGCGATCGTCGCCGCCACCGAAGGCACCCGCCACAGGTTGCGCAAACGGATGTTGCAGTCCAGCAGCCAGGCGCCGAAGGAGAAATGCAGCAGGTTGGAGACGGCGAAGGTGACCACCGCCGGCGCCAGCGCCGCATCACCGAAGGCAAGTACCGCCAGCGGAATGCCGAGGTTCCCGGAGTTGTTGAACATCAGCGGCGGCACCAACGTGCGGATGGACTGGCCGGCGGCGCGGGCAAAGGCCCAGGCGAGCAGGCCGGAGCCGATCACCACCACCAGCGTCGCCGCCGCCAGCGGCAGATAGTCGCCGATGCGGGTCTCCCTGCTGGTCAGCGCGGCGAACACCAGGGCCGGCACGAACACATCCATGTTCAGCCGGTTGGCATGGCTGAGGTCCGGCTTCAAGCGGCGGCCAACCAGGTAGCCGAGGGCGGCGATGGCGAACAGGGGGAAGAGGATGGAGACGATGCGGATCAGCATGTTGTTCTTCGTCGTTACCGCCGCCTCTGCAGTGGGGCACGGTGGAAAGACGGCCCGGCAAGGCGGACCGTGGATGAAGAAAGGGACCGGTCTCGCCGGTCCCCGCTTCACTGCTGCGCAGCCCCTGCCGGCCGCGATGGCTCAGAGAATGAAGTGCGCCAGGTCTTCCCGCTGCGCCAGCATGTCCAGCCGGCCGTCCACATAGGCGGCATCCACCTCCAGACGCTCCAGGCCAACGCGGCCGGCCTCGAAGGAAACCTCTTCCAGCAGCTTCTCCATGACGGTGTACAGCCGGCGGGCGCCGATATTCTCCGTCTTCTCGTTCACCTGGAAGGCGATCTGTGCCAGGCGGCGTATGCCCTCCGGCTTGAACTCCACCGCCACCCCGTCGGTGGCCAGCAGTGCCTGGTACTGCCGGGTGAGGCAGGCGTCGGTGCTGGTGAGGATGCGCTCGAAATCTTCCACCGACAGGGAATCCAGCTCCACCCGGATGGGGAAGCGACCCTGCAGTTCCGGGATGAGGTCGCTGGGCTTGGAAAGGTGGAAGGCGCCGCTGGCGATGAACAGGATGTGGTCGGTCTTGATCATGCCGTACTTGGTGGACACCGTGGTGCCCTCCACCAGCGGCAGCAAGTCGCGCTGCACACCCTGGCGGGAAACGTCGGCGCCGTGGGCGTCGGAGCGGGCGGCGATCTTGTCCACCTCGTCGAGGAAGACGATGCCGTTCTGCTCGACCGCGCGCAGCGCCTCGGCCTTGACCTCCTCGTCGTTGATCAGGCGGGCGGCCTCCTCGTCGGCCAGCACCTTCAGCGCTTCCTTGATCTGCAGCTTGCGTAGCTTCTTCTTGCCACCGCCAATGTTCTGGAACATGCCCTGGATCTGCTGGGTGAGTTCCTCCATGCCGGGCGGCGCAAAGATCTCGGCCTGCATGCCGGCGACGGCAACTTCGATCTCGATCTCCTTGTCGTCCAGTTCGCCCTCGCGCAGGCGCTTGCGGAATTTCTGCCGGGTGGCGTTATCCGTGGCGGCTTCCGGCTCGGCATTGAAACCGACCGGCCGCGCAGGCGGCAGCAGCGCGTCCAGCACCCTATCCTCGGCGGCATCCAGCGCGCGGTCGCGCACCACCCGCATCGCACGCTCGCGGCCGTCCTTGATGGCGATCTCGGCGAGGTCACGGATGATGGTGTCCACATCGCGGCCGACGTAGCCGACTTCGGTGAACTTGGTTGCCTCCACCTTGATGAAGGGAGCGTTCGCGAGCCGAGCGAGGCGGCGGGCGATCTCGGTCTTGCCAACACCGGTCGGCCCTATCATCAGGATGTTCTTGGGCGTGATCTCGCTACGCAGCGGCTCGTCCACCTGGGCACGGCGCCAGCGGTTACGCAGGGCGATCGCCACCGCCTTCTTGGCCTTGGCCTGGCCGACGATGTGCTTGTCGAGCTCGGAGACGATCTCCGGCGGGGTCATCTGGGTCATGGCTGCTCGCTCTGTCCGGTGGGCTATTCCAGCACTTCGATGGTGTGGCTCTGGTTGGTGTAGATGCAGAGGTCGCCGGCGATGGCGAGCGACTTCGACACCACTTCGCGCGGCGACAGCTCGGTATTCTCGATCAGCGCCCGCGCGGCGGACTGGGCATAGGCGCCACCGCTGCCGATGGCGACGATGCCCTGCTCCGGCTCCAGCACGTCGCCATTGCCGGTGATGATCAGGGAGTTCTCGCGGTCGGCCACCGCCAGCATCGCCTCCAGCCGGCGCAGCATGCGGTCGGTGCGCCAGTCCTTGGCCAGCTCCACCGCGCTGCGCACCAAGTTGCCCTGGTGCTTGTCCAGCTTGGCCTCGAAGCGCTCGAACAAAGTGAAGGCGTCGGCAGTGCCGCCGGCGAAACCAGCGAGGATATTGCCTTGGTAGAGGGTGCGGACCTTGCGCGCGGTCGCCTTGATGACGATGTTGCCCAAGGTGACCTGGCCGTCACCGCCGAGGGCGACGCGATTGCCCCGGCGCACCGACAGGATGGTGGTGCCGTGATACTGTTCCATGCGTTTTTCCTTGCCTGAGGGGCGCCCCGGCGCGCCGGCTGCACTAGATGCGCAGCGTGACCTGAGCCACCTGATCGACGCCCATGACCCGCAGCAGCGCGGCGACCATGGCGTTCACATTCTGGAGTTCGACGAGTTTACCCTGAGTCTGCAGGGTGGCGAGGATGTTGAACAGGGTGCCGGCGCTGACGAAGTCCAGCCGGCGCAGGCGCCCGCAATCCACGCTGACGTTGCGGCGGTCGCCGGCAAAAGCCGCCAGGCGCTTGATGGCATCGTTGGAGGCACCGACCAGTTCCCCCTCCAGGCGGAAACCCTCGTCGCCTCCGGCCGGGGCTGCCGGCGCAGCCAGGCCGGCGGTGGAGACCGCAGCCCGCATCTGCTCGCGGCCCTCCCAGGACGGCGGCGACTCCTCGAAGGTGATGGCGTAATCCACCGCGATTTGCTCGAAGCGCTCCTGCTCGCCGGTGTGCTGCAACAACTCCAGCAGCAGCAACCACATGTCGCGGCTCTCCGCCTTGCCCGGCGCGATCTGCCCAGCCAGCATGTTGGCCATGGAGGCGCCGTTGAGCAGCGCCACCTTGACCCGGTCCGCCGCCAGGCTGGCCAGCGTCTGGCGCAGCAGGGTACAGCCCGTCTCGTCCACCGCCCGCAGCTTGCCCAGGTCGATGCGCACCCCGCCGCTCTTGCGGCCGATCACGCCGATCTGCTGGAACTGGGTGGCCGCCTGCCCGGAGAGGCTGCCGGCGAGATTCACCAGCGGCAACCGGTCGCCCTGCCGCACCGACGGCTGCGACGACAGATCCAGCCAGGGCGGAGGCGACCGTTCGAAGCGGGTCGCGTAATCCAGTACCCGCGACTCGAACTTGTCGCGCTGGCCCGTGAGCCGGTATAGATCGAGCAACATCATCCACAGGCCTTCGCCCGCCGTGTTGTGAGCTTCGTCCAGGATGGAAGCCAGCACCTTCTCCGCCTCGCTGTTGTTGCCATTGGCGTAGAGGACGGCCGCCTCCTCGTAGATGGCGCCTATTCCGCTGCCCACCTCCTGCACTTCCACCAGTTCGGCACACTGCGCCAGGGCCCTGTTCGCATCGCCGCCGGAGAAGTCCAGCGTGGACAGCTCGGTACGCGGCGGCTGGGTCTGCCTGCCGCCCTTGTCGGGACGAACCCCGGCCTGCTCCCTCGGCGGGGAGGCGGCGGGAGTCTTCTTGCCGAAAAAGGAGAGTGCCACGTGGAAACCTGTCTGCTGACCGAAGGTGTATGAACATACGACCGTGGGCCAAGGATAGCATTCCCTCCAGCCCCTTGCGCCGGCCGGCCTTCAGCACTTGCGGCAAAAATCCGCACGCGCCGCATTTACGTTTTGCAATACAAGCCGGCGTGAAATCGTCCAGATGTAGGGACGCCAGCTCAGCTAGAATGTTGCGATGCACACTTCTTCAGCTCCCGCCCTGCCCGCACCCGCGCGGGAGTTCGTGCTGCCCGTCCGGGTGTATTACGAAGATACCGACGCCGCTGGCGTGGTCTATTACGCCAACTACCTCCGTTTCTGCGAACGTGCCCGCACCGAATGGCTGCGGGCGTTGGGCTTCGAGCAGCAGTTGCTGCGTACCGAAACCAACCTGGTTTTCGTCGTGCGCTCCGTCCAGGCCGAATACTTGTCACCCGGATTGCTGGACGATGCGTTAGAGGTCGTGTCCACGCTCGGGAACCTTGGCCGGGCGAGTATCACTTTCGTGCAGAAGGTGGTGCGCGGCCAGGAACTATTGTTTGAAGCACGCGTCCTCATCGCCTGCGTGGACTGGAACAAGAAGAAAGCGGCCGCCATCCCTGCCGCGATACGCAACCGACTCGAACAACTCTCGCCAGCATGACCGTCTCTCAAGACCTCTCCATCCTCAGCCTGATCACCCAGGCCAGCGTCCTCGTCCAACTCGTGATGGCCTTGCTGGCCACACTCTCGCTGGTGTCCTGGTACTGGATCTTCCGCAAGTGGTTCCAGATCCGTGCCGCGCGCAGCAAGACCAACGAATTCGAGCGCGACTTCTGGAGCGGCGGCGATCTCAATGCGCTGTTCCAATCCGCCTCCGCCGCACGCCACCATTCCGGTGGCCTGGAGCGCATCTTTGAATCCGGCTACCGCGAGTTCACCAAGCTGCGCGCCAAGAGCCACGACCAGAGCGCCACCATAGACGGCGCCCGCCGCGCCATGCGGGCAACCTATCAGCGCGAGGTCGATGACCTGGAAGCCCACCTGGCTTTCCTCGCCTCGGTCGGCTCGGTATCGCCTTACATCGGCCTGCTGGGCACCGTGTGGGGCATCATGAACGCTTTCCGCGGCCTGTCCAACGTCGGCGCGGCCACCCTCGCGCACGTCGCGCCGGGCATCGCCGAGGCGCTGGTCGCCACTGCCATCGGCCTGTTCGCTGCGATTCCCGCTGTCGTCGCCTACAACCGCTTCGCCCACGACATCGATCGCATCGGCATCCGCTTCGAGAGCTTCATGGAAGAGTTCTCCAACATCCTGCAGCGCCATCTGCGCTGAAAGCGGTTGGGGTCGGAAAGATGCGCCAACGCCGCCTAATGAACCAGATCAACGTCGTGCCCTACATCGACGTGATGCTGGTACTGCTGGTGATCTTCATGGTCACCGCCCCCATGGTCCAGCCGGGCAACATCGACGTGCCCTCCGCCGGCGCGCTCAGTACGCCGCCGGCTGAGGCCATGGTCATCGAGGTAAAGGCGGACGGCTCGATGGCCCTGCGCCAGACGAGCAATGCTTCGCCTCGCCCGGTCACCCATCTCGAGTTCCAGCGTGCGCTGCGCGAAGCCCTCGCGGCCAATCCGGAGCAGCCCTTCCTGGTTGCCGCCAGCAAGGAGCTGCAGTACCAGAAAGTCATCGACGTCCTCGAAGCAGCGCGAGAAATCGGCGTCAGGAAAATCAGCCTGCAGACCGAGGCAGGCAGCCGGGGCCGATGAACGAGCGCGACATTCCCCGGGATCACCCCGGGAAGTGGGCTTCCATAGGATTGACGGTCGCGGTCCACGTCGGACTGGCGCTGTTCCTGTTCTTCGGCGTGCGCTGGCAGAGCGAGCCGCCTGCATCGCTGGAGGTCGAACTGGCCGCCGCGCCGCCACGTTCGGCGCCCACGCCCGCGCCGCAGCCCGAGCCCAAACCGGAGCCCCCCCCGCCTCCGGTGCCCGAACCCAAGCC
>NZ_WUEI01000071.1 GCF_012911025.1 Azoarcus sp. TTM-91
GCTTCGCCGCTTACAATCCCCATTGCATCCGCCGTCGCGGCGGTTCAGTCCAACGAGGTTTATCCGCCGCCATGCCGCCTTGCCTTCCTCCCACGTCGCCGCTGCGGCGGATAAACGCTATTCGTTATACACATAGAGAGTGACATGCATAGCGCTACAGTCTCAATGCTTCTTCCTGCCGAAAAGACAGTTCCGTTTTATGAATCGTTTCTTTTGCAATATTCATTGGTAGTTAGCAGCAACCTTATTATTTTTGAACTAGTCTCCAACTCAACCGAAGAGCAAATCTTCAGGCTATTTGAAGAGTATCACGGTCAAATTGACGATCACAAAAAAAAGAATATGCTGCTAACAGCAATGATGATCGAAAGCAACGCGCCTCAAACAAACGAAATCAGAGGCCTATCGTTGGATAAATTTTTCCTCTCCATGGCAATCGACAAGAAGAGCGCCAAGTTTATTCTGTCTAGTTTTATAAACACCAAAGAGTTTTTGCTGATTTATGCTGTATTCGAGGGCGTTGTAAAGGCAGAGCTCATGAAATCAGGCATACTAAAAGATGGGAAATTTTTAAGAGAAAAGGATATTATAAGTAACATAGCGTTAAAGCTTTCAGAAAAAAAAGAATTGTTTGAAGAGCATTTGTCCGCCAGATCCCCTCTTGGAAAAATTGAAGATATTGAGTGTTTTTGGGATTTTTTCACGCACTTCCGCCACTTGTTTATTCATAGCGGTGGCTATGTAACCCAAAAATGGCTAGATCAATTAACACAAAAGAAAAATAACATCATTAATACAATTAAAAATTTTGAATGCCCGATTTCAGCCTGTTTCTTGATAGATTCGATCAATGAGCTCGAACTGATCAATGGAAAAATGTTTTACATTGGTGATCGTTTCTCAAATATTTTCAGAAATTTAGTTGTATTGATCATGGAGTCTATGTACTTGGTGGAGGAGGTATAACAGTGCGCTCAACCTCGCTCCTTTTAGTCGCTGGACGCTGCGCGATAAAGCCGCGCAGCGCCGGTTAGCTCTACGTTAGGCCAGCATCGTTTATGGCGATCGTTGAAATATGGGCGTTCTGATCTTCAAGGGCATGAGCATCGGGATACTACCCGGCGACTTCGTGATCTCGATAGACGAGTCTGGGCAGTCGGCGTCCAAGCTCGTCCTTTCAACAGCCTACAACGTCATTCCGCTTTGGTTGAGAATTGCCAGAGATAGACTGAACGACGCCAAGCGCGCGTCAGAGGATATTGCTTCGAATTGGGACGACGACGCCGATCACCAAAAGGCCATGCTCATTGCCGAATTAGCCCCTTCAATGGAAGTCGTTGTTGCCTGCGGCATTGCTCTTGATTCGCTCTATGACATGCTACGTCCGTACGCTAAACTTTCCGAATCGGACATCAATAGGTGGAAGGCAAATAGAACGGGGCGCGGCGCTCAGATTTTTGAAGTAATCAGGCGCGTACTGAAGCCGGAGAACAAGCACGTTAAGGAGTTCAAGAAGGCCATCACTGACATCATTAAGTTCCGCGACATGGCCGTGCACCCGACTCTAGAACTCAAGAACGCGCTTTCCCGTCCCGATCTTGACGTGGCAGTTGACTGGAAGTTTTCCGCCTATAGGTTCTCAAATGCGTGGGCATGCTTCAACACAACAACGCAGGTGCTCTTGTTTGCGCATCAACGAGAGCACTTGGACCAAAGGCTTGTCGTGGCTTTCAAGAACATATTCGAAGCACTTGAAGAACTCGGCGTTGTGAGGACAAATGCCTAACACAGCAATCAACCCCGCTCCCTTCGGTCGCTGGACGGGAAAAAGCTGCGCTTTCCCCGCCGGTTATTTCTACGTTAGCAGATCGATACAAAAGTGATTTCTGCATGGGCGACGAACAACCCCACCTCTTGGAACGGCTTACAATCCGTTTTTTCGTTACTGAGGGAAGGGTCAGGCTACCCCCGAAAATCGTCATATTCACGACTTCAACGAGTTCTGCATGACCCTGTTAGACATTGCCGTGGATCCTGCGTTGACATTCGTAATGTTCTGGGCCTACACAACCATTGTCTTCGCGTTGAAGCACCATCTGTACCCTTGGGCCATTGCTCTCGGACCTTTTCCGCGCGAATGTTGGCACACCGGGCACGAAGTAATGATTTTCCTTAGCCCGGACTATTGGTGGGCACTTCGCATGAAGCTACGCCTCGCAGCTGGTGCACCAGAGCGCATGCGAGCGAGGCTCTTGAAGCGTTACGTCATCCGAAATAATCGTATAAACCTACTCTTCAGCTTGTTCTTAACCGCCGCATGTATGGTGTTCAAAGAGCTATGTCCGGATTCGCTTCTGTTTAAAGCCGTCGGAACGTTGGCTCTCATCCGCTTTGTATCCCGAAGCATAGAAATCGCCTACGCGTTTGGACGAGACGTGCTTCAAAACCGTCCCAGCTCTACGAAGCTGAGGAAAGGGCAACGCATACGGCTGGCTCTCCTAAGCTATCTTGAGATATTTATTTATTCTGCTGCTGCCTACATCATGTTGCCTACAGTCTCGAGTGCGCATGAAGCCCTGATTCTTTCACTCAATGTGGGTACGCTGACCAATGTGGGGTATGCCTATACGCCGCCGCAGCCTCCACCAGTTGTCGCCTTGGTCTTTGGCCAGGTGTTTGCCACTCTCAGCTTGGTGGTTTTGAGTTTGGCTGCGTATCTCAGCAGGGAGAAGTAGATGCACTGAAAGACGAGGTTTCGGAGATCGTTCGACGCTGAAACACACCAGAAAGGCGCCGCAAGCGGTGCGCGGGAGCATACGTCTTGCTGCGCCGTACCGTTGTGCCGGTTAACTCCAATATCCCCTCAAATCGCCTTGAACAACGGACTCCTAACCTGCTGCGCATCCGCAGCAGAAATGAACTTCTCCATATAAATATCCCGCTCGAACAGCCGCCCCTGCATCAGCGTCGTGATGCACGCGTCGATCATCAACGGCGGCCCGCACAGGTAGGCCTTGTGCCCGCGGAAATCGTTGTCGAACGCGGCCTTGGCGGCCTCATGCACGAAGCCGCGGAAGCCGTTCCAGTCCGATTCTTCCGGCTCGTGCGACAGCGCCGGCACGTAGCGGAAGTTGGGGTGGCGCTCGGCGAGCGCCAGGAATTCGTCGTGGTAGTACAGCTCGGCGCGGCTGCGCTGGCCGTACACCAGGGTGATCGGCAGGTCGAAGCCTTCTTCCAGCAGATCGAGAATCATCGAGCGCGGGCTGGATAGCCCGGAGCCGCCGGCCATGAAGACCACCGGCAGCTTGGCCGATTTCTTCACGAAGAAGCGTCCGTAGGGGCCGGTGATGCGGATGGGGTCGCCGGCCTTCAGCTTTTCGTGCACATAGCCGGTGCCCTGCCCGCCCGCGACGATGCGGATGTTGAGCTCGATTTCGCTGGCGGCCGAGGGTGCGCTGGCGATGGAGAAGGCGCGGGTGCCGATGCCCTCGGGCAGGTGCAGGTTGATGTACTGGCCGGCCTGGAAGCGCATGCCTTCGGGCGCATCCAGCTTGATCCACACGCCCTTGATGGTGGGCGTGAGGCTTTCGATGCGGCTCACCGTGCCGTCGAAGTCACGCACCGGCAGGTTGAGGGCGTCGGGGTCGTCTTCGATTTCGGCTTCGATCACCAGGTCGCTTTCGGCGGTGGCGCAGCAGGCGAGGCATTTCTGTTCGTCGCGCTCGAAGTCCATCAGCGCAAAGCTGGAGGCGGCGCCGTGATCGACGTCGCCGTCGCTCACCTGCACCTTGCAGGTGGCACAGAGGCCGTGGCAGCAGGCGTGGGGCAGGTAGATGCCGGCGCGCAGCGCGGCGTCCAGAATCGTTTGCCCCTCTTCGATTGCTATGGTCTGGCCGAGGGGTTCTATCGTCAGTTCGTAACTCATGGTTCCTCCGTGGGGTGCTGCCGGCGGGCGCGCGGGGCCCGCCGCGGTGCTCAGGCGGCCGGGGCCAGGCTGTTGGGGCCGGCGGTGCGCATGCGCAGCTGGTCCTTGTGGCCGATGCCATTGGCGGCGAGGCTGGCGTCGAAGTCCGGCGTCCAGGGCTGGTTGGATTTCAGCCATTCGACGCGCTGCCAGTCGATGGCGGCGGCATCCGGGTCGGGCGAGACCAGCGCCTTCAGCGGGCCTTCGACGAGGTCGCGGAACGGGGTTTCCGGCGGCAGGCAGATCAGGAAGGGGGCGGCGAACAGCAGGTGGCGGTCCCAGCTCACATACACGAGTTGTTTGCCGTGGAAGTTGGCGACCTGGTCGCGCGGCACGGCGACGTATTCCTTGATGGCGGTGACGGGCATTTCGATTCTCCGGGCGTGAGTGCTCCCACCCGGGGCGCCGGCCCCGGGGATGGAAGCTGCGATTCTTGGGACGGGCGGCTTACTGGTTGGAGGTCGCCAGCCCGCGCCATTGCTGGAAGTTGCGCTGGTCGGCGGAGCCGGCGTAGTCGCCGTTATCAACGCCGTCGCCCAGGCTCACCCAGGCCATCCAGGCGCCGATGTCGCCCTGCTGTTCCTGGAACAGCGCCGGCATCGGCAGCCAGGCCTGGATGTATTTCTCCGGCTCGCGCTCGAACACGTCCTGGCAGCCGTCGGAGCAGAAGTGGTACTTCTCGCCCTTGTAGGTGGTTTCGCGGTTGCAGAGCATGGTCGGGTCGTCGGGCTCGGTGAACACGATGGGCAGCTGGCAGCACTGGCACAGCTTGGCGAGGCCGAAGTTCTTGTAGGGCGTGCCGGCGGCGGCGAGCTTCTTGATGTGGTTCCAGCGCGGACGGTAGTGCTTGTCGAAGGTGGCCGGGTACTTTGCCGACAGCCAGTCCATGTCCTCGTCGGACGGAATCCAGCTGTGGAAGGCGGTGCCGAAGCTCCACTGGTAGAGGCCCAGCATCAGCTGGTGCGACATGTGGTCGATGGCCTTTTCGGCGTCGTCCCAGCCCTTGGGCGGGCGGATGCCGTAGCGCGCCAGGTCGCGGAACAGTGCGCCGCCGTTCTCGACGCCGTAGATTTCCCAGGCTTCGCGCCAGGACATCACGCGCTTGGGCAGCATGTAATCCATCATCGTGCTCACCAGCCCGAGCACGCGGAAGCCGCGCCAGAACCACTTGTCGATCCATTCCTGCACGATGGGCAGGTTGTCCGGGTCCTGCTCCAGCATGAACTTGATGCACTCCAGGCCGAGCGTCATGTGGCGCGCTTCGTCCGACTGCGCCGAGAAGCCGAAGGTCACCGTGGCCATGTCGCCGTTGTAGGCGGCGCCGGACATGAAGGGCACGAACAGCAGGTTGGTGAGCACGTATTCGAAGCTGAAGCCGATGGCGATCATGAATTCGAACGGGCCGGCCGACATCGAATCGTCGAAGAAGGAGCGCGCCACCGAGGTGTACCAGATGCGGTCGCGGGCGTCGGCGAAGGCGTGGAAGCCGTTGTAGTAGCGGTTGTAGTTGGACATCGCGTGGATCTGCGTCTGGGCGTGGCGCAGTTCGTCGATGGCCTGCATCTGGCAAGCGACCTGGGTGCCGACGCCGGCGAATTCGCGCCCCGCGCGGGCAAAGCCCTTGTGCGCGGCGTATTCGCCCGGGCTGATCGCCTGCAGGAAGATCTTCAGCGCGGTGAGGTAGCGCGCATCGGTGATGTTGAGGTGGCCGTTGTTCTGGGTGTGGGCGTCGATGATCGCGTAGAACTTGCGCTCCTTCTCGGCCTGGTATTTCCAGTAGGCGTCCATGGTGAGGCGGAAGGGGTCTTCCCACTTGTCCCAGTCGTGGACCTTCAGGCCCTCGTACTTCACATACGGGTAGATCTCGTCCTTGCTGTGGTAGCTCGGCTCCCAGCCGAGGTCGCGGGTCAGCAGCTTGTACTTGTCCTTGAGGTTGAGCTTTTTCTTGTCGACTTTCATATCCATGGCGGGTCTCCGGGGGTCAGCTGTTCCAGCGCAGGGTCAGGGTTTCGTCGTCTTCATCGACGTTGCCCGAGAGGGTGATCAGGTTGATCTGCAGTTCCTGCAGGTCGAAGGCGCGGCCGAGCTGCTCTTCGATGGTCTGCTTGCGGATCACCAGTTCGTCGGGGGCGTCGATCTTGACCATCGCCGGCTGGCGATGGACCACCGCCTTGGGGTTGTCGAGTTCGATGGCGTCGATGATGGGGCGGGTTTCTTCGTTGGCTTGCAGGGCGATGAATACGGTGGACATGGCGTGCCTCAGAGGGTGATGCCGATCTTGTCGAGCCGCTGCTTCAGGCCCGCGAGCTGTTCGCAGACGGCCTCGTCGGCCTGGGCGCCGAGCGCAAGCTCCACCACCGGCAGCAGCGCCGCCGCCGCGCGGCTGCTCCATGCCTGCACCCATTCGTTGATCTGCGCCTGGTTATGGGCGGATTCGGCGGCAGCGACCTTCACCACCGCATCCACCCACTTGCGCGTCTCGGCGAACCAGTCGGTCATGAACCGGGTGAGCATCGCCACCGCCGAGCCGCCGCGCACCGAGAGTTCGTCATCGACGATGCGTTCGTAGATCAGCGGATACAGCAGGCCGTCCAGCGCCAGGTTCTGGGCGATGAAGAGTTCGAAGGGATCGCGCACCACCAGGCAGTCCTCGACATAACGGCGCAACGGCTGCCAGGCGGCGCCGTCCATCCAGGCGCGCTTGCCGGCTTCCAGCGCCTCGGTGCCGCCCAGCAGCAGGCCGAGGCGCGACAGGTACTGGGCGATGCCGAGGTTGTCCATCGCCTGATACATGCACGGCTGGGTGAAGGCTGCGCCGTAGCCGTAGCCGCAGATGAAGCTGTTGTGCTGGTTCGCCCCCCAGGCGGCGTGGCGCAGCGGCACCAGCACCGCCAGCGCGGTGTTGCGCAGCGCTTCCGGCAGCATGTCGGCGAGGCCGCGGCTGTCGACGAACTCGAAATTGGCTTCGGCGGTGTCCTGCTGGCGGGCGCGGGCCAGGGTGTAGGTGTTGTAGTAGTACTGGCGCGGGTCCTTCAGCGCATACCAGTCCTGCATCACGATCTTGGTGATGGAAGCGTCGTAGAGCTGCTGCTCCGGCGCCCAGGTGGGGCGGTAGTGCAGGTTCTCCGCGGCCTGGATGTCGTAGCTCGCCTCCTGGTAGCGCGACGCCGGCTTGTCGCCGAAGCGGCGCGCGAGGTGGTCGAAGGTGTTCCGCAACGGCTGGATGCTGACCGTGCGCAGGTCGATCTGCATGGATGTCTCCTCGGCGGGCGCTCTATGGCGGCGCCCTGTTGTGGGTTATTGCGGCTTGAAGCGGGTGCGGGTGGCGTCGGCGAGGCGCCAGTTCCAGTCGTCGGCACCACCCTCGCCCGCCGCGGCCTCCAGGCGCTCGACGTGGTTGGCGTGGCAGAACTCGGCGAAGGCGGCCGGCGGCAGGATCATCTCGACGAAGATCTCCGGTTCGCCGACGGCGAAGTCGAACTCGACGAAACCGTTATCGCGCTCGCCGGTGACGCGGACGTAGCGGCGGGTGGTGTCGAATGGGGCCATCAGGTCACCATGCTCAGGAAACTCTCGTGCAGCTTGCGCTGCGGGTAGTCCAGCCCGCCGCCGGCGCCCAGGCCGTCGAAGGTCCAGGTGGTGGGCTCGTAGTCCGGGTAGGGCTGGTAGCCGCCCATGAAGGTCTCGAAGCGGTTGCCCGACGGGTCCCAGGCGTAGATCGTGCAGCCGCGGGTGACACCGTGGCGGGTGGGACCGATATCCACGGTGACGTTGTTCATCGCCATGATGTCGGCCGCGCGCAGCACCTCTTCCCAGCTCTCCAGCAGGAAGGACAGGTGGTGCAGCTTGCCCGGCTCCGGGTGCTCGACGAAGGCGATGTCGTGCACCTTGTGCGAGCACGACAGCCAGATCGCCACGTTGCCGTCGCCGTCCGGCGTCAGCACCCGCTCCACCAGGTAGAAGCCGAGCACCTCGCAGAAGATCTTCTGCACCTCGGCCACGTTCGGGCCGTAGAGCAGGCAGTGGTCGAGCCGCACCGGGGCGATGCCGTTCTCCGACGCCTTGGTCCACGGTGCCGGGTTGAGCACCTGCAGGCCGTTGCCCACCGATTCCTTCTCGGCGTACAGCTCGATGTCGTGCCCGGACGGCAGCCGGAAGCGCACCCGCTCGCCGCTGGCCAGCATCTCGCCGGCGGGGATGCGCTCGGTGGCGAGGCCGTAGGCGCGCAGGTCGGCGTCGAGCCGTTCCAGCGTGGCCTTGTCCAGCACCTTGAAGCCGAAGAAGTCGATCCCCGCCTGCTCGGCCTCGCGCAGCACCAGACTGTGGTGGTCGCGCTCGTCCCAGCACTTGAGGTAGACGCGGCCCTGCGGGTCGCGCCCGGTTTCCACCATGCCGAGCACGTCGCGGTAGTGGTGCACGCCCTCCTCCAGGTTCAACACCCGCAACTGGGCGTGGCCCGGACGCAATACGCCTGTCATTGCCATCTGAAACTCCTCGTGGATCTTGGAATGGAAAACCGCTCAGGCCTTGGCGGCCTTGCGGCAGACGTTCTTCTGCATCGCGCCGAGCACGCGCAGCGAAACGTCGGAAACGGGGTAGGCCTTGCACGCCAGCAGGCAGCCGCGCGCCTCGTCCTCGGGGCTGACATGGGCGCGGCTCATCGCCCCCCGTGTCACCGCGCCGCTGACGATCTCCACCTTGCAGACACCACAACCGCCGCCGTGGCAGCCGGACGGAATGCCGCGCCGCCCCAGCCGCAGCATCGCCTTCAGCAGCGATTCGCCCGGCACGCAGTCGTAGCGCTCGCCGGTGTCCTCGATATGCACACTCACACCCATGTAAGGCCTCCTTTGTCTGCCCTGCCCTTTTTGTCATGTCGAGGCGCGAATCAACTCGACTGATGGGCTGGTAAGGAGGATTAATGCAGCGGCCGTGCCATTGCGCCTAAGGCATTGTTTTTGTTGAGCAGACAAAAAACGACCAGCGACGGCGGCCCGAAGCTGCCTTACAAATCCGTCAAGTGACCGGTTTGCTCGACAAAAACGTCGAGGTGCACCGCAGCAGCGGGGAACGCGGGGCCGCTCCCAAGGCCCGGCTGCCTGGCAGGAAACAGTTTTCCCTGTGGAAAAAACCGATAATGGCCGCCGCTCCGTTTCAAGCCTCTTCTGGAATTACCCCATGGAAATCAAGGTCAATTTTCTCGACAAGCTTCGCCTCGAGGCCAAGTTCGACGACTTCACGGTGATTGCCGACCAGCCGATCCGCTACAAGGGCGATGGCTCGGCGCCGGGTCCGTTCGATTACTTTCTGGCCTCGTCGGCCCTGTGCGCGGCTTACTTCGTGAAGTTGTACTGCGAGACCCGCAACATCCCGACGGACAACATCCGGCTGTCGCAGAACAACATCGTCGATCCGGAAAACCGCTACCGGCAGATCTTCAAGATCCAGGTCGAACTGCCGGCGGATATTTCCGCGGCGGACCGCCAGGGCATCCTGCGTTCCATCGACCGCTGCACGGTGAAGAAGGTGGTGCAGACCGGGCCCGAGTTCGTGATCGAGGAAGTGGAGAACCTGGACGCCGACGCCCAGGCCCTGCTGACGCTGAATCCGGATTCAGGCGCGAGCACCTACATCGCCGGCAAGGACCTGCCGCTGGAGCAGACCATTGCCAATATGTCATCGGTATTGTCCGGCCTCGGCATCAAGATCGAGATCGCCTCGTGGCGCAACCTGGTTCCCAATGTGTGGTCGCTGCATATCCGCGATGCGCATTCGCCGATGTGCTTCACCAATGGCAAGGGCGCGACCAAGGAAAGCGCGCTGGCTTCCGCCCTGGGCGAATACATCGAGCGCCTCAGCTGCAACCATTTCTACAACGACCAGTTCTGGGGCGAGGAATTCGCCAACGCGGACTTCGTGCATTACCCGGATGAGCGCTGGTTCAAGCCGGGCCGCAAGGATGCGCTGCCGGCCGGCATTCTCGATGAATACTGCCTGCCGATTTACGACCCGGAAGGCGAGCTGCGCGGCTCGCACCTGTACGACACCAATTCCGGCAACGTGAAGCGCGGCATCTGCGCCCTGCCCTTCGTGCGCCAGTCCGACGGCAAGGTGGTGTATTTCCCCTCCAACCTGATCGACAACCTCTACCTCAGCAACGGCATGAGCGCCGGCAACACGCTGGCGGAGGCGCAGGTGCAATGCCTGTCGGAGATTTTCGAACGGGCGGTCAAGCGCGAGATCCTGGAAGGCGAGATCGCGCTGCCGGATGTGCCGCCCGCGGTGCTGGCGAAGTATCCCGGCATCGTCGCCGGCATCGAGGAGCTGGAGAAACAGGGCTTTCCGGTGCTGGTGAAGGATGCCTCGCTGGGCGGGAAATTTCCGGTGATGTGCGTCACCCTGATGAACCCGCGCACCGGTGGGGTGTTTGCCTCCTTCGGCGCGCATCCCAGCCTGGAAGTGGCGCTGGAGCGCAGCCTGACCGAGCTGCTGCAGGGGCGCAGCTTCGAGGGCCTCAACGATCTGCCGCGGCCCACCTTCGAGCGCAATGCCGTCACCGAGCCGAACAACTTCGTCGAGCACTTCATCGACTCCAGCGGCGTGGTGTCGTGGCGCTTCTTCAGCGCGAAGGCGGATTACGCCTTCGTCGAATGGGACTTTTCCGGCCACGGCGAAAACGCCAATGCCGACGAGGCCGCGACCCTGCTCGGCATCCTCGAAGGCATGGGCAAGGAAGTGTACATGGCGGTGTATGACCAGCTCGGCGCAACCGCCTGCCGCATCCTGGTGCCGGGGTATTCGGAGATCTATCCGGTCGAGGATCTGATCTGGGACAACACCAACAAGGCGCTGCAGTTCCGTGCCGACATCCTGAATCTGCACCGCCTCGACGATGCCGCGCTGGAAGCCTTGCTCGAGCGCCTGGAAGAGAGCGAACTCGACGATTACACCGACATCATCACCCTGATCGGCATCGAGTTCGACGAGAACACCGTCTGGGGCCAACTGACCATCCTGGAGCTGAAGCTGCTGATCAACCTCGCCTTGCGGCAGTTCGAGGCGGCGAAGGAGCAGGTCGAAACCTACCTGCAGTACAACGAGAACACCGTCGAGCGCGGCCTGTTCTACCAGGCCCTGGACGTGGTGCTGGAGGTGGTGCTGGACGACGAGCTGGAACTGGACGACTACGTGGCCAATTTCCGCCGCATGTTCGGCAACCCGCGGATGGATGCGGTGCTGGGCTCGGTCGCCGGCAGCGTGCGCTTCTACGGCCTGACGCCGACCAGCATGAAGCTGGAAGGGCTGGACCGCCACCAGCGCCTGATCGACAGCTACCGCAAGCTGCACAAGGCGCGCGGCAAGCTGGCGGCCGTGCCCAGCCAGGCCGGCGAGGCCTTGCTGGATTGACCTCGCGGGGGCCCTGCGGCAGGCCCCTTCAACGGCATGGCACGACAACTGGCCGCTAGGCCGAAGCGCTCTTCTGCTTCAGCCGGTAGGCAAGCTGCCGCCGGGTGATGCCCAACGCGCGCGCCGCATGGGTGAGATTGCCCTTGGCCTGCTGCACCGCGAGTTCGATCAGCCGCGCCTCGTGCGCCTCCAGGCTGAAACCGCCCTCGAGCAGCGCCTCGCACAGCGTGTTGTGCGAGCTCTCCTTGGCATCGCACAGCTGGCCGCCGGTGTTGAGCTCCACCCCTTCGGGAACGATGGGCCCGGCGCCGGCGAAGAGGTGTTTCTCCTCGATGCGGCCGCCGGCGGGGGCCAGCAGCACGCCGCGCTCGATCAGGTTCTCCAGCTCGCGCACATTGCCCGGCCATGAATGGTTCGTCAGCGCGCGCAGCGCCCGGTCGGTGATGCCCTGCAGCTTCTTGTGATAGACCGCTTCGTACTTGCCGAGCAGCGCCTGCGCCAGCAGCGGGATGTCGCTGCGCCGCTCGCGCAGCGGCGGAATCGCCACCGGGTAGGTGGCGAGGCGGTAGTAGAGATCGGCGCGGAAGCTGCCCGCGCGGATCGCCTCCGCCAGATTGACGTTGGTGGCTGCCACCAGGCGCACATTCACCTTGCGCGTCTGATCGTCGCCCAGGCGTTCGACCTCGCCGGACTGCAGCACCCGCAGCAACTTCACCTGTGCCGCCGGCGACAGGTCGCCGACTTCGTCCAGGAACAAGGTGCCGCCGTCGGCGCGCTCGAAACGGCCGGCGCGCGACTGCTGCGCGCCGGTGTAGGCGCCCTTCTGCACGCCGAAGAGTTCGGACTCGATCAGGTCGTGGGGAATCGCCGCGCAGTTGATGGCGACGAAGGGCTTGTCGGCGCGCTCGCTGTGGGCGTGCAGCCAGCGCGCGAACACCTCCTTGCCGACGCCGGTTTCGCCGAGCAGCAGCACGTTGATGGTGCTGCCCGCCGCCTTGCGGACCAGGTCGAAGGCCGCCTCGAAGGCGGGCGAATTGCCGATCAGGTCGTCGCGGCCGGCACTGCCGCAGATCGACTGGCGCAGGCGGGCGACCTCCTCGCGCAACTCAGCCAGCTCGCCCTCGATGTTCTCGGAACGGAAGTGGTCGAGATAGCCGTCGGCATTGCCCCAGTCTTCCGCCGGCTTGCCGACCAGCACGCAGTGCTCGTCGCCCTTGCCGACGCAATGCGTCTCGCGGAACACGATGAAGCGGTTGAAGAAGCGGGTGACATAGCCGGAGGCATAGCCGATCAGGCTCCAGCACACCGGCGCGTCGCCGACGCCGAAGTCACGCACATGGGCTTCCGCCTCCCAGGAGTTCTCCCATTTGACGTCGCCGACGAAGCTGCCCTTTTCCCAGTCCAGCTGGGCGTTGAGGATGCGGGTGCGCACCAGGCCTTCGAAGGCGTGCAGCTCCGGGCCGAGGCGGAACACGTCCTCGCGCTCGCTGTCGCGGAACAGCTTGCGCGCGAGATCGGCATCCTGCTGGCCGGAGGCGAAGCCCATGCGCACCAGCAGGCCGCGCGCACGCCCGACACCGAGCGTGCGGAACAGCTCGGTGCGCAAGGCGCCCATCGCCTGGGCGTGCAGCAGCAGCATCCGGCTTTCGTCCAGCCAGATGTTGCCGCCGTCGATATCGAAGCGTAGTCGCGAGCGCAGATTGAACTGCTCGACCAGCCCCTGTTTTTCAGTCCCCATCACTCCTCCGGGTCGCGCCCCTCTGCCGGGGGCCTGACCGTGTTCTGCCGTCTGCCTCGCACTCTACCGCGAACGTGATAGCGCCGCGCGCGCGCCCGTTCCGCCGGCCACGGTGCTAGTCCTGCGCCACGCGGGCAACCAGAACCGGCAGCCGGGCTTCCGCCAGCAGCCGTGCCGTTACCGAGCCGAGCATCAGCCGCTGCAGCCCGCTGCGGCCATGCGAGGCAATGAAGATCAGGTCGGCGCCGCACTTTTCCGCCAGCTGCAGGATGGCCTGGTGCGGATGGTCGGACACCGCCCACAGCGCCTCCCACACGACGCCGGCGGCGGCGCCGGCCTGCTCCACCGGTTCGAGCACCGCGCGCGCCTCGTCGGCAAGACGCTGGGCGAAGGCGGCCGGATCCAGGCTGCGCTCCAGCGCGCCGGCATCGGTGGCGCCGAAGTCGGCCACCGCATGGAAGAAGGTGACGCGGGCGCCGATGGCGGCAGCGAAATCCAGCGCCTGCCGCAGCAGCGCGGCGGAGATGGCGGAACCGTCCAGCGGAACGAAGAAGTGTCGGTACACGGCTGATCCTCGCTTGGGTCAGGCTGCCTTGGGGCGCAGCAGGAAATGGCCGAGAGCGGGCAGCAGGATGAGCGCGCCCAGCATGTTCCAGATGAACATGAAGGCGAGCAGGATGCCCATGTCGGCCTGGAACTTGATCGGCGAGAACGCCCAGGTGGCCACCGCGATGCCCAGCGTGATGCCCGTCAGCACCACCACCTTGCCGGTGAAGGTGAGCGCCTTGTAGTAGGCCTCGGACAGGCTCATGCCGTCGCGCATGCGCGCCAGCGTCACCGTCATCACGTACAGCGCGTAATCCACGCCGATGCCGACGCCGAGCGCGATCACCGGCAGCGTGGCCACCTTCACGCCGATGTTGAGCCACACCATCAGCGCTTCGCACAGCACCGAGGTCAGCGCCAGCGGCAGCACCGCGCACAGCACCGCCCGCCACGAGCGGAAGGTGATGAAGGCGAGCACCGTGACCGCCGCATACACCAGCAGCAGCATCTCGCGGTTGGCCTGGCGTACCACGATGTTGGTCGCCGCCTCGATGCCGGCGTTGCCGGCGGCATTCAGATAGCGCACTTCGCCGTTGCCGTACTGCGCGGCGAAGGTCTCGACCGCGTCGACCACGCTCGCCAGCGTGTCCGCCTTGTGGTCCTTGAGGTAGGCGTAGACCGTGAGCAGGTCGCAGTTCTGGTTGAACATCTCGCGCGGCGCGCGGGTGATGATGGCGTTGAGCACGCCCTGCGAGCGCGGCACCTCGTACCACTTCAGGCTGCCTTCGTTCATGCCGGCGGCCGACACCTTGGCCAGCCCGGCGAGCGACTTGGTCGATTCCACGCCCGGCAGCTGCTGCAGCGCCAGTTCCAGCGCGTCCACGCCCATCAGCGTGTCGTAGGCGGCACAGCCGTATTGCGGGGTCTTCACCATGACGATGTACACATCGCTGCCGGCGGCGTAGTTGGCGACGATGTAGCTGTTGTCGCGGTTGTAGCGGGAATCCGCGCGCAGCTCCGGCGCGCCGGGGTCGGTGTCGCCGATCTTGAGCTGGAAGCTGAGCACCAGCCCGGCGACGCCCATCACCGCCGCCACGGCCACCGCGATGCTGGCCCACTTGCGCTGGGTGAAGAGGTCGAGGAAGGCCCAGAACGGATGCTTGCGATGCGCGCTGTCGGCCGCCTCCAGCAACTCGGCCTTCAGGCTGCGGCGCGCCGCTTCCGGGCTGACCCCGGTGTAGGACAGCAGGATGGGCAGCAGCACCAGGTTGGTGAAGATCAGCACCGCCACGCCGATGCTGGCGGTGACCGCGAGGTCCTGGATCACCTGGATGCGGATCACCATCAGCACCGCGAAGCCGACCGCATCGGCCAGCAGTGCGGTGACGCCGGCGAGGATCAGGCGGCGGAAGGTGAAGCGGGCGGCGACCAGCTTGTGGGTGCCGCGGCCGATGTCCTGCATGATGCCGTTCATCTTCTGCGCGCCGTGGCTCATGCCGATGGCGAACACCAGGAAGGGCACCAGCACCGAGTAGGGATCGAGCTCGTAACCCAGCGTCGGCAGCAGCCCGAGCAGCCACACCACCGCCACCACCGAGCACGCCACCACCAGCACGGTGCTGCGCACGCAGCGGGTGTACCAGTACAGCACCGCGGTGCAGATGCCGATGGCGAGCAGGAAGAACAGCGCCACCTGCCGCAGGCCGTCGATCAGGTCGCCCACCACCTTGGCGAAGCCGGTGATGTGGATGCGCACATGCTGGCCGTCGTAGCGCTGGCGCAGCTCTTCCAGGCGCTGGCCGAGGTCGCCGTAGTCGATGCGGCCCGTGCCGCCGGCTCGCGCTTCCTGTAGCGGCACCAGGATGATGCTGGAGGCGAAGTTGCCCGCCACCAGCTGGCCGATCTCACCGGAGCGCTCGACATTGAGCCGCACCTGCTCGACGCTTTCGGCCGAGCCGTCGTAGTCGTCCGGGATCACCGGCCCGCCGTCCAGCCCGTCTTCGGTGACGCCGGTCCAGCGCACCGCCGGCGTCCACAGCGACTTCATGAAGGGCCGGTCCACCTCCGGGAACAGGAAGAGTTCGTCGGTGATCTTGCGCAGGGTGTCGAGGTATTCCGGCGTGAAGATGCTGCCGTCGGTGCTTTCCACCGCAATCCGTAGCGTGTTGCCGACGCCGGCCAGTTGCGCGCGGTTGTCGAGGAAGTTGGCGATGTAGGCGTGCTGCGTCGGAATCATCTTCTCGAACGCGGCGTTGAGCCGCAGGCCGCCGATCTGCCACGCCAGCAGCAGCGTCGCCAGCGCGCACAGCGCGACGACTACCAGGCGATGGTTGAACAGCAGGCGCTCGATGCGCGAACCGGAGTCGCGGTCGAAGTCTTCGAGGCGCATCACCACGGCATCGGCCGCGCCGGTATGACTGGGGTTCATCACTTGCCTTCCGTACTGGAATCAATCGGGGCGAGGCGCAGCGGGCCGCGCACGCTGGCCATCACCAGGGTCTTGTCGGCGCCCTCGGCGAGCGCGGTGAAGCGCGGTCCGGGGCTGGCCGGCAGTTCGTCGAAGCGGGCGCCGCCATCGCTGCTGCGCAGCAGGCGGCCGGCCTCGTCCACCAGCACCAGCGCGCCGTCGACGAGCCGCGCGCCGGCAACCACCGATTCGCCACGGCCGGTGTTCACCCTGGTCCACGCCGCACCGGGCGCGGCCTGGTGGAACACGTTGCCCCGCAGGCCGAACACCACCGCGCCGTCGCCGGCGAGCAACGCGCCGAAGAAGGTGCCGTTGTAGGGTGAGGCCAGCGGCGCGAAGCTGGCGCCGCCGTCTTCCGACGCGAACATCGCGCCCTGCTCGCCCACCACCAGCAGGCGCTCGCCTTGGCGGGCGATGGCGTAGAGATGGCGGCCGCGCGGGTCGCCGATGCGCTCCATGATGGAATGCCAGCTGCGGCCGCCGTCCTCGGTCGCCAGCGCCAGGCCATAGGCGCCGACGACGAAGCCGCGCCGCGCATCGACGAAATGCACGTCGAGCAGCGGCTTGTCGGGGCCGTCCTCGACCAGGCGCTGCGCATCGGCCAGCCGGCGCGCGCTGGCGGCATCGCCGGTGGCGGCGGCCTGCGCGGCTTCCAGCACGCGCTGCGCCGCCTGGCGGCCGTCGAGCTGGCGTACCCAGGTCTCGCCGCCGTCGGCGCTGTGCAGCACCACGCCGCCGTGCCCCACCGCCCAGCCGTGCTGCGCATCGGCGAAGTGCGCACTGGTCAGCGCCACGCTCACCGGCACCGCGTCGGCCTGGCGCCAGCGCGCGCCGTTGTCGTCGGACAGCAGCACCGTGCCGCGCTCGCCCACCGCCACCAGGCGGTCGCCGGCGCGGGTGATGGTCAGCAGCAAGGCCACGGTGGCGCGCGGCGTGGTGGCCGCCGGCTGTTCGAGCAGATCGAAGCGCGCGGCGGGCGGCGCTTCCGGAGTGGCCGCATGCAGCGGCGGCAGGCCCAGGCCGAGGGCGAGCAAGGCCGCCCCGACCCGCAGCCGGGTAAAGGTTCTGGTGTTCATGATTTCGTGTTCCCTGGCGCCGGCGATGGCCGGCTCAGCGCGGCGTCCGCGGCCGCCGACGGGCCGCGGAGGGGCCGCAAGGCAGACAGGATCAGCGCACGGCCTCGGCCGCGACCGCATCCCCGGTGAAGAAGTTTTCGCTCTTGCGCGGCACCACGCGGAAGTCCTCGCCGTTGAGCGCCTGGATCACGCTCATGGTGCCGGCCTGCAGGTTGAACACGGTGGCGGTCTTGATCAGCGTGGCCGGCACGCTGGGCACCACGAAGGGCGTCACCTGGGTGGTGCGCCACAGCTTGCCCTCGGCGTCGTAGCCATCCATCAGCACCAGCAGCCAGCTGTCCTCGTCGAAGTAGAAGCGGCGCTTGGGCACGGCGTGGCGCTTGCCGGAAGCGACCGTGGCTTCCACCTCCCACACCCGGTGCAACTCCCAGCGCACATGGTCGGGGTTGAGGTGATGCTTGGCGATGGCCTCGTCCAGCTTGGCGCCGATCAGGCCGTTGGTGTTGTACGGCACGTACATCTCTTTCTTGCCGACGATCTTCCAGTCGTAGCGGTCCATCGCGCCGAAGAAGCCCTGCACCTCGTCGAAGTAGTTGGCGCCGGAGGCGACGAAGTCGGGCGTGTCGTAGGCCACCGTGGGCGCGCGCCGCACGCGGCGCTGGCCGACCAGGTACTGCCAGGCCTGGCGCGGATTGGCGGGGTCGATGGTGTCGCGGATGACGAGCGATTCGCCGGCCTTGAACGGCGGCTCCAGCGTGTTGAAGCGGAACATCGCGTATTCGCCCGACCAGCGTTCCGGCGCGCCGTCCTTGTAATAGAACGGGTACTGGAAGGCGATGTCGTTGCGCGTCGCCAGCGTATGGCTGCCGTCGGCGTTGCCGACGATGTTCTTGAAGCGGTATTCGATGGATTCCGCCTCGACCCGCATCAGGTAGTTCCAGATGACCTCGGCGCCATCCTTGGGAATCGGGAACGGTGTGCCGCCGAAGCAGCCTTCGAGCGAGCGCTTTTCGTCCTTCAGCGAACAGCGGGTGGCGTTCTTGAAAGCGTTGTCATAGACGTGCTGCGGCGCGGCGGCGGTGCGCTGGGTAGGGTAGACGTCGACGCGGAAGCTGTCCGGGTATTTGGCGAGCAGCAACCGGGTGCCCTCGCTGAGCTTGTCGGCGTACTGGGCGGCGTTCTTCGCGCTGATCTGCAGCAGCGGCTTGTCGCTGGCGAGGAACTGCGTCGGGATGTCGCCGAGCTTGTTGCCGGCCACCGGCTTGGTCTGACCGCCGGTCCAGGCGGGAATGCTGCCGTCCTTGTTGCCGGCGCGTTCGCCGCCCAGCGGCGTCAGCGTGGTCTTGAGGGCGGCGGCCTCGGCCTCGGTCACCGCGGCGCGGGCCTGCGGTGCGATTGCGAGCAGTCCGCCAAGGGCGGCGCAAAGCATCTTCATGCGCAACATGATCTTGTCTCCAGTCGTTGTTGTCGTGTTCAGAACGTGCGCTGCACGGAGAGCGAGATGAAGTCGCGGTCGCCGTGGAAGTTCTGGTAGGAAAGCTCGGGCACCGCGGTGTTGTAGCGGATCACCGACCCGGCGGCGCCGATGTAGTGGGTGTAGTTCACGCTGGCCTGCCAGGTCTTCTGGTAGTCGCCCTTCACCCCGATCGAGATGTTGCCGCCGTGCTCCGAGGGGAACAGCGCGCCGTTGACCGAGCTGCGCCCGGAGATGCCGTAGCTCATGCCGATCGGCACCTGCAGGTCCAGCCCCGGCGTGACCTGGAAGTACTCCGGCTGGAAGATGAACTGCAGCGCGCTGGCGTCGCGGGTGGCGCGCGGATCGAGCTGATCGGCGTTCTTGCTGATCGACAGGCGGCGGTTGAAGGCGAATTCGCCGATGAAGGAGGCGCCATCCCACAGCGGGCTGGCCGCCAGCACGGCGAGCGCGGACAGGTTGAGGTGCAGGGTCTTGCCGACCGGGTAGGCCGCGTTGCCGCCGCCGTTGGCGGTGGCGTTGCCCGGCATGATCACCGTGTTGCCGCTCGCCACCAGCGGCATGTTGTCGCGGAAGGAGAGCTCGCCCGCCACGTTGGTGTCGCCCAGCAGGGTGCTGAAGCTCGCCCCCACCATGCGGATGTTCTCGCCGAAGACCTGCACGTAGTCGCCGATGCTGCCGGCCTGCGCGTTCACGCCGGGGCGCACGTAGAACTGGGGCATCTTGTCGTGGTAGCGCGCGGCGTAGAAGCCGAACTCGGTGTCGTCGAGCTTCAGCCGCAGTTGCACCCCGCCCTGCCCGGAATCCCGCGCCTCGATGTCCTTGCCGCGGTAGGCGACGGCGCCCGGCCCGAGGATCAGCGATTCACCGCCGTTATCGACGAAGTCGGCAAAGCTGAAATAGCTGCCCGCCGCCGGCAGGCGCGTCTTGCGCCACTCGAACTGGTAGTAGGCGCCGACGGTGACCTTGGGGTTGATCTGCACCTGGCCGGAGATCTGCCCGATCGGCCGCAGGATCTCCTTGAACTGCGAGTTGGGCACCGACAGCGCCTTGATCAGGTCGAGCGAGGTCTGCGCCGCGGCGATGCCGTTGGAGCCGAAGAACAGGCTCTCGCCGTAGAGCTGGGTGAAGCGCCCAGCCTTGACGTTCACATTCATGTCGCCCGGGCTGAAGTTGGCGTAGGCGAAGGCATCCAGCACCTCGGCGTACTGGCCGTGCAGCTTGCGGGTGGAGCGGGTGAACTCGTCGTAGTCGGCCGAGCGCGAATTGACCAGCGCGCCACCGGCGGCGCCGGGGTTGTCGTTGCGGCGCTGATAGACGCTGTCGTACCAGCCGGCGCCGCTCAGGCGAAAGCCGTAGTCGCGCTTGTAGCGGAAGTCGAGTTCGGTCAGCAGGTCGAGCCGGTTGGAGATCAGCCCGCGGCCGAAGTTGAGATCGCCGTCGTTGGTGTTGGCCTGGGTGCCGGCGGAGTTGTCGGCAACATCGCCATCGGCCCCGCGCAAGCGCCACGCGGCGCTGTACTTCACCGTGTTGTCCCAGCGCAGCACCACGTCCGGGTTGCCGGTGTCGATGGTGGCTGCGCCCACGGCCGCCGGCAGCAGCCCGCCAAAGGCGACGGCCAGGGCCTGCACCAGGCAGCTGTATGGGACCACGCGCGGACGGACGGCCCGCCTTGAATCAAACGCCATGTCTTCCTCCTGTCGTTGTTATCGCTGTGGGGCGACTGGAGGCCAGGGAGGGAGCAAACCGCCCCACCCCCGACCCGCATCGCCATCAGCTGTTATTGCCGGCCCGGGCCTCGCCTTTCCTGCGAGCCCCCTGCCGTCATGAGGAAAAATTACCGGCGCGCCTCATTACCGTCCAATACCCATTCAAGGCTCACCTAATACCTTCGCGGTATGATGAACACCCTCGACCGGGACGCCGCCCATGGATATCCGCCAGCTCCGCTACTTCATCGCCGTCGCCGAGGAGGCGAACATCGGCCGGGCCGCCACCCGGCTGCACATGTCGCAGCCGCCGCTGACCCGCCAGATCCAGCAACTGGAAGAAGAACTCGACACCCAGCTCTTCGTGCGCACCCCGCGCGGCATGGAGCTGACCCAGGCGGGCACGCTGTTCCTCGCGGAAGCGCGCAACATCCGCGCCCTCATCGAGCAGGCCACCGAACGCACCCAGCGCGCCGGGCAAGGCAGGCTAGGGCGGCTGGACGTGGCCATCTTCGGCTCGGCCATCCTCGACCGCATCCCCAAGCTGATCCTGAATTTCCGCAACGAATACCCGGATGTGAACGTGGTGCTGCACACCATGACCAAGGCCGAGCAGATCGCGGCCCTGCGCCAGAACCGCATTACCGTGGGCTTCAACCGCATGCTCGCGCCGCTGCCGGACATCCGCAGCGAAGTGATCGCCACCGAGGCGCTGCTGCTCGCGGTGAATCTCAACGATCCGCTGGCCGCGCAGCCCGCGTTGCCCTTCGACGCGCTCGCCCGGCGGCCGGTGATCCTGTTCCCCTCAGGCGCGCGCCCCAACTTCGTCGACAAGGTGCTGGCGCTGTGCGAAGCGCGCGGCTTCACCCCCGAAGTCGCGCAGGAGGTGGGCGACGCGGTCACCGGCGTGGCGCTGGTCGCCAGCGGCTTCGGCGTCTGCATGGTTCCGGAATCGGCAACCACGCTGCAGTACCCCGGCGTGGTCTACCTCCCCTTCGAGGACGCCCCGGCCGACGCTCGCGTGGACCTCAGCTGCATCTACCGCGCCGACGACCACTCGCCCATCTTGACGACCTTCCTCGCCTCCGTCCGCAAGTCGGCGGCGCTGCAGGACGAGGCGATGCGCAGCGCGTAAACGCCCCCGCGCTGGCGAGATCGCCGCTTCCGCATGGCAGCGGCCTGGCCGCAGGAGCCGGGGTTTGCGCAGCACCCGGCCGCGCTTGCCGCGCAGCGGCGGGATGGTCTCGCGCAGCGGCGCCTGTGCGGGCTCGCCGGCCGCTCGCCAACGCCGGGCCCGGGGGCGGACAGCGGCCTCGGGCTGAACACCATGCTGGCCGCAGCCGCTGCCTGAGCCCTTCCGCTACGCCTGCGACAGCAAGCGCCGCCTCTCCTTTTTCCCCGCGCGCTCAGGCCACCCGGCAGGCGCCGGCGCTGTCGGATGCCATCGCCGGAAACACCCGCTCGCAGAGGAAATCCACCAGCGCTCGAACCTTGGGCGAGGCATGCTTGCTCGCTGGCCACAGCACATGGAAGGTGTTGCTGCGCGCCACATGGTCCTCCAGCACCCGCTGCAGCCGGCCTTCCGCCAGCAGGGCGCGCACCGAGAAATCCGGCAGGCAGGCGATGCCCAGGTCTTGCAGCGCGAAACACACCCGCGTCTCGATGTTGTTGCAGATCATCGAGGTCGGCAGCGCCAGCTCGGGCTCGTCCGGCGCCCGCCGCAGCGGCCAGCTTTCCAGCTTGCCGGAGTTGGGATAGCGGTAATGCAGGCAGCTGTGCGCCAGCAGATCCGCCGGCACCCGCGGCGTGCCGCGCTGCGCCAGGTAGCCGGGCGAGGCCACCAGCAGCAGCTGGAACTGCCCCAGCTTTCGGGCGGAAAGACGGGAGTCGGCCGGCTCGCCGGTGCGCACCACCGCGTCGAAACCCTCTTCGATGACGTCCACCAGGCGGTCGGAGAAATCCAGGTCCAGCTCGATGTCCGGATGGCAGCGCATGAACTCGCCCAGCACCGGCAGCACCAGCGAACTCACCAGCGGCAGGCTGACCCGCAGCCGTCCGCGCGGCACCGCCGAAGCCTCGGACAGCTCCAGCTCCGCCGCTTCTATCTCCGCCAGGATGCGCCGGCTGCGCTCCAGGAACAGCGCGCCCTCCGCCGTCAGCGTGATGCTGCGGGTGCTGCGGTGGAACAGGCGCACCCCCAGCCGCTCTTCCAGCCGGGCCACGCGCTTGCCCACCGCCGAGGCCGACACGCCCAGCGCCCGGCCGGCGGCGACGAAGCTGCGGGTTTCCGCCACCTGGATGAACACGGTGAAGCCACTGAGGCTGTCCATAGGCACGCTACACGCTCGATTACGGACACCCATGTCCGCAGAACTCGGAACTCTACCCCACTTTTTCTTCAATCCAGGGTTTTCTATCGTCTCCGGGCCTTCCATGAACACGAGGAATTCCCGATGGCTTCCGCCCCTTTTGCTGCTCCGGCCGCGCCGCTTCCCGCGCCCCACGCTGCATCCCTTGAGGGCTCGCCCTCCTCCGCCACAGCGCCGCTCCTGCCCACCGTGCAGCAGGCAGTGCGGCAGGCGCTGGAGGAGCAGCGGCTGGTCGGCGCGGTGGTGCTGGTCGCCCGCGACGGCGAACCGGTCCACCGCCAGGCCGCCGGTTTCGCCGACCGCGAAAGCGCCTCGCCGATGCGGCTGGACACGCTCTTCCGCCTGGCCTCGGTCAGCAAGCCCATCGTCGCCACCGCCGCGATGGTGCTGGTGGCGCAGGGCCGGCTGGCGCTGGACGAGGACATCCGCCGCTGGCTGCCGGATTTCCGGCCCCGCCTGGCCGACGGCGCCGCCGCCCGCATCACCCCGCGCCAGCTGCTTAGCCACACCGCCGGCCTGGGCTACCGCTTCTTCGAGGCGGACGAGAATGGCGCCTACGCCCGCGCCGGCGTTTCCGACGGCATGGACGACAGCCCCATCAGCCTGCAGGAGAACCTGCGCCGCATCGCCAGCGTGCCCCTGGGCTATCCGCCCGGCAGCGGCTGGGGCTATTCGCTCGCCATCGATGTGCTCGGTGGCGTGATCGAAGCGCTGTGCGGCATGCCGCTGGCGCAGGCGGTGCGCCAGTTGGTGACCGCGCCGCTGGGCATGGCGGACACCGGTTTCAGCACCAGCGCCGCCGGCCGCGTCGCCACCGCCTATGTCAGCGATCAGCCGCGCCCCCACCGCCTGGGCGAAGGCGAGCTGGTGCCGGTGCTGCCGGGCACGGTCGGCATCCGCTACAGCCCGGCGCGCATCTTCGACCCGCAGGCCTTTCCCTCGGCCGGCGCTGGCATGGCCGGCAGCGCCACCGACTTCCTGCGCCTGCTGGAAACGCTGCGCCAGGGCGGCGGCGGGCTGCTGCCGGCCGAGCTGGTGGACGAGATGGGCCGCGACCAGACCGGCGGCCTGTCGCTGCCGGACGCCCCCGGCACCGGCTTCGGCCTGGGCTTCTCGGTGCTGCGCGAGCCGGCGCTCGCCGCCTCGCCGGAATCCGTCGGCACCTGGCGCTGGGGCGGCGCCTACGGCCACTCCTGGTTCGTGGACCGCGCCCGCGGGCTCAGCGTGGTGGCCTTCACCAACACGCTGTACGAGGGCATGTCCGGCCGCTTCGTCACCGAGCTGCGCGATGCCGTGTATGCCGATGCCAGCTGAGCCGTCTCCGATCTCAAGCGAAGGAAAGAACCATGACATGCGCAAGCAACACGCTGGCGGCTGAAGCCGCCGGCCTCGCCCCGCCCTCCCGC
>NZ_WUEI01000072.1 GCF_012911025.1 Azoarcus sp. TTM-91
GTGCATGGTCGATTCCTGGAAGGGGAGGGGTGAGCCGGGTATTGCTGGGCCGACGCTGGTCGAGCCGGAGAATATCTTGTCGTTCTGGTGTTGCCGGGAGAGGCGGGTAGCGCCGTGATGCGGGCCGGGGCTTCCGGGTTGGCCGGAGAGGCGCAGGACGCCGGCGGGCAGATGAGGCATGCGGGTCTCCATCTCGATTCGGTCCGCAGGAGGCCCGCGGGGCGCTGGATATGAAGCTCGGGCGATTATCCAGCGCACGTTGGATAACGGTCAATCACCGCCGTGCGACAGCGGTTGCGTGTCCGCAACGGTTCGCACCTCCTAGCACCCGTGGTAGTGTTGCCGCCGCCATGGACCCATGTGATACGCCGCGGCGCCCCGGGCGTCCCAGAGGGCTGGATTCGATTTGCCGCGAAAAACTGCTGGCGGAGGCCTTGCCCGCATTTGCCCGCCACGGTTTCGACGGCGTGAGCCTGCGCGCGATCGCCCGCGCGGCTGGTTTCGATGCGTCCATGGTTGCCCATCATTTCGGCTCCAAGGCCGATCTCTGGTATGCCGTGGTGGAGCAACTGGCGCTCGAGTTCCAGGCGGACCTGGAGGATTCGGCCCTCTGCGTCGCCGGCCCGCAGCCGGTATGGCAACGCCTGGCCGTGGTGGTGGATCACATGGTGGATCGCCTCGCCGCCCGCCCGGCGGTGGTCATGCTGGTGAGCCGGGAGATCAACGACCCCAGCCCGCGGTTGGACTTCCTCGTCGAGCATCTGCTGCGGCCAGCCTATCTCCACTATGCCCCGCTGTGGCGGGAAGGGATGGCGGCCGGCGTTTTCCACCAGACCGATCCGGCGGTGTTCCACATGAGCTTCTTCGGCGCGGTGGCGATGGCCTTGTCCGCGCAGGAGGTGATAGGCCGTATCACCGGCCAGCCGCTCGACGCCGGCTGGCTGAAGCAGGAAATCCGCCGCGCCATGCTGGGGGACGCTGCGCCGGGGTGAGGCTGTCCGTCCCCGGCTGCTCCTGTACTGCCTCTCTTCAGAGGTTTTTGCCTTTGGTACAGACCGCCAGGAATGGTACGGGCTGGCTCGGGGTGCGCTGACGCAGCGGCTGTTGCCCTGCGTTCGGGCACCTCTGGAGTCCGCCGCCTGGCCCCTGGGCGGGTAGTGGTTTCGCCGGCTGGGCCGCCGCCGGTTTCGGTTTCGCCAGCGGCGGGAACGCAGTCCGGCGCATGGCGAGGATCACGGCATAGGGAATCCGGATAAGCGGCAGCTGCAGCGCAAGGCAGCACGCGGGTGAAGCCGCTAAACTTCGCCTTCCTTCGCCGGAGAACCCGGGCTGCAATGTCTGAGCTTACGTCCCCCGCCGATGTTTCGGCGCCGCCCTCCGCCGCCCTGGCCGCCCTGGCCGCCCTGCGGCGGCTCGCCCTGCCCGCGATCGTGGTGCTGGTGCTGGCACTGGCCTGGTTTGCCTTCAGCCGCCTCATGGGCGAGGTGTCCTATGCCGACCTGAAGGCCGCCCTGGACGCGGTGCCGGCGACGGCGATCGCCGCTGCGCTGGTGTGCACCATCCTCAGCTTCGCCGCGCTGACCGTGTATGACCTGGGCGCGCTGGAGTTCGTCGGCCGCAAGCCGCCCAGGGTGGCGGTGGCGCTCACCTCCTTCTGCGCCTACGCGGTCGGCAATACCGCCGGTTTCGGCCCGCTGACGGCCGGCGCCATCCGTTACCGTTTCTACACGCCGCACGGTGTCGAGCCGGACGAGGTGGCGCGCATCATCGCCTTCGTCAGCCTGGCCTTCGGCCTGGGGCTGGCGGGCATGGCGGGGCTGGGGCTGATCGCCGCGGCGCGGGATTTCGCCATGCTGCCGCTGCCGCCGCAGGCGCTGCAACTGCTGGGTGGCCTGATCGTCGCGCTGCTGGCCGGCTTGTGCTTCGTCGTTGGCCAGGGGCGGGCGCTGCGCCTGTTCGGCCACGAGCTGCGCTTGCCCTCCCGGCGGCTGATCCTGCGGCAGTTCCTCGCCACCGCGGTGGATGTGTCCGCCTCGGCGGCCGCGCTGTGGGTGCTGCTGCCGGCGGACAGCATCAGCCTGCCGGCCTTCATCGCGGTGTATGCGGTGGCGATCGGCCTGGGCGTGCTCAGCCATGTGCCGGCCGGGCTGGGCGTGTTCGAGACGGTGATCGTGGCCGCGTTGTCGTCGCAGGTGGCGCCGGAGAAGGTGCTGGGCGCGCTGGTGTTGTACCGGGTGATTTACCACCTGGTGCCGCTGGCGCTGGCGGTGCTGCTGATCACCGGGCTGGAGGCGCGCCGCGCCGCGGCCAGCCCGCTGGTGAGCGCGGCGCTGCGCGCCGGGAAGCGGTTGGCGCCGCCGCTGATCGGCGCGTTCACGCTGGTGCTGGGGGCGCTGCTGATCTTTTCCGGTGTGACCCCGGTAGGCGACGAACCGCTGGAATTGCTGGGCGCGGCGGTGCCGCTACCGCTGGTGGAGGGCGCCCATTTCCTCGCCAGCGTGCTCGGCGTGGTGCTGCTGATCGTTGCCCGCGGCCTGGTCTACCGGCTGGATGGCGCCTGGTGGCTGGCGATCTTCATCGTGCCGCTGTCCATGGTGCTGGCGCTGGTGAAAGCGCTGGCGCTGGGCGAGGTGCTGTTGCTGGCGGCGCTGTTCGCCGCCCTGCTCGCCTCGCGCAAGTCTTTCTCCCGCCAGGCTTCGTTGCTGCACCAGGCGCTGACGCCGGGCTGGCTGGCGGCGGTGGCGACGCTGATGATCACCGCGGTGGCGCTGCTGCTCTTCGTCTACAAGGACGTGGCGTATACCAACGAGCTGTGGTGGCAGTTCGAGTTCTACAGCGAGGCGCCGCGCAGCCTGCGCGCGCTGCTGGGGGTGCTGCTGACCGCTAGCGTGGGTGCCGGCTGGATCCTGCTGCGGCCGGCGGCGCGGGCGTCGGCGCTGCCGACGGCGGAGGAACTGGCACAGGCGCGGCGCATCGTCGCCGCCCAGCCGCGGGTGGATGCCGGGCTGGTGGCGATGGGCGACAAGAGCCTGCTGTTCTCCGAGGACGGCCGGGCCTTCATCATGTACGGCCGCCAGGGCCGCTCCTGGGTGGCGTTGTCCGACCCGGTGGGGCCGCGGGAGTGCTGGTCCGGCCTGGTGTGGCGCTTCGTCGAGATGGCGCGGCAGGCCGGCGGCCGCGCGGCCTTCTACCAGGTGGCGCCGGATTCGCTGGCGCTGTATGCGGATGCCGGGCTGATGGCCTTCAAGCTGGGCGAAGAGGCGCGGGTAAGCCTGCCCGGTTTCGACCTCAAGGGGGCCAAACGGGCCAACCTGCGTCAGGCGCTGAACAAGGCGGAGCGGGAAGGGCTGGTGTTCGAGGTGGTCGGCACCGCGGAGGTGGGGGGCATCCTGCCGGAGCTGCAGGCGGTGTCCGACGCCTGGATGGGACATCACCAGGTCAGGGAGAAGCGCTTCTCCCTGGGGGCGTTCGAGCCGGACTACGTCTGCAGTCAGCCAGTCGCGGTGCTGAAACAAGCTGGACACATCGTCGCCTTCGCCACCCTGCTCACCACCGAGTTGAAGGAGGAGGCCAGCATCGACCTGATGCGCTTCCTGCCGGGGGCACCAAACGGCGTCATGGACGTGCTGCTGCTGCGGCTGATCCTGCACTTCCAGGGCGAGGGCTACGCCTGGTTCACCCTGGGCATGGCGCCGCTCTCCGGCCTTTCCGGCAGCGAGGCTGCGCCGGTGTGGCACCGCGTCGGCCGGGCGGTGTTCGAGCATGGCGAGCGCTTCTACAACTTCAGCGGCCTGCGCGCCTTCAAGGCGAAATTCCAGCCCGAGTGGCAGCCGCGCTATCTGGCGGTGAGCGGCGGCATCAACCCCATGCTGGCACTGGCCGACATCACCGTGCTGATCAGCGGTGGCTTGAAGGGGGTGATAGGGAAATGAGAGCAAAGCATACGGAAGTACTGCATGTCCTCGCCCTGGCGCTGGGCTGCTGCATTGGGGGGGGCGCTGTGGCGGACAACGCGGCGTTGATCGGCAACCCGATTACCGTGCTGCCCAAGTCCGCTCCCGGCGGCGCAGTGGTGCTGTTCTCCGACGCCGGCGGCTGGGGCCCCCAGGAGCAGGAAGCCGCCAAGGCGCTGGCGGAGCAGGGGTTTGCGGTGATGGGCGTGGACCTGGCCGCAACGCTGAAGCGCATGGCCGCCCGCAAGGAGTCCTGCGCGACCTTGATCGGCGAGATAGAGGCCGTCAGCCATCGCCTGCAGCGCCAGGCCGGCACCCAGAGCTATCACTTTCCCATTCTCGCCGGCGTGCAGGCTGGCGGGGCGATGGCGCTGGGCGTGGCCGGGCAGGCTGGCCAGGCCACCATCGCCCGGGTGGTGGCGGTGGACGCGCCACCGCGGCTGCCGGCGGGCAAACCCTTGTGCGGCGGGATGCTGGAGCAGGGCGGGTACCGCCTGCCGTCGCCGCCGCTGCCCTATGGCGCCGAACTGCATCTGAGTGCCCAGGCGGAGCCGGTGGACCGTGCCTACGCGGTGGCGCTGGCGCGCGGCCGGCAGGACGTCCATGTCGCCGCGTCCAGCGCCGCGCCCTGGACGGCGCTGCAGGAGGCCATCGTGGGCGGTCATGGCGCGGGCGGCCATGCCACCGCCAACGACGCGCTGGCGGACCTGCCGCTGATCGAGCTGCCGGTGGCGCAGGGCGGCGACACTTTCGCGGTGCTCTATTCCGGCGACGGCGGCTGGCGGGATCTGGACAAGGACGTCGCCGCGCTGCTGCAACGCGACGGGCTGTCGGTGGTCGGCGTGGATGTGCTGCGCTACTTCTGGTCCAGGCGCTCGCCCGAGCAGAGCGCGCATGACCTCGCGCGCATCATCCAGGCCTACCAGGCCAAGTGGGGAGCACGGCGGGTGGCCCTGATCGGCTTCTCCTTCGGTGCCGATGTGATGCCGGCGCTGTACAACCGTCTGCCGGCCGCGCTGCGGGCGAACGTGGTGCAGGTCTCCCTGCTGGGTTTCTCCGCCAGCGCCGACTTCGAGGTGACCGTTTCCGGCTGGCTGGAGCGGCAGCAGAGCGATGCGCTGCCCACCCTGCCGGAGGCCGCCCGCATCGATCCCCGCCGCCTGCAGTGCTTCTATGGCGAGGACGACGACGAAGCCGCCTGCGCTTCGCTGGACAGGCGGGCGGAGATCGTCCGTACCACCGGGGGTCACCACTTCGACGGGGATTACGAGGCGCTGGCCCGGCGCATCCTGTCCGGCCTGAAACTGCGCGAGACCTTGTAGACCTGTGCCTTCCGCACCCGGCGTGCGCCTGCCCGCCGCCGGCTCAGCAAGGGAGCAGCGTGCTCCCGCGTTGGCGCTTGGCCTGTTCCTGGCACCTTCTTCAGGGAAGCATCCGGGCCTGTCTGGCCCGCAGTTCGGCCCGGATGGAGCAGGGCGCGGTGGACGGATGAGAAAAATGCCGTCGAGGAATGATTGTCAAACGGCAAAAGCTACGTAACAATAATCATTCCTATTAACTTGCTCGCATCTCCAGCGGCGCATCCGGGGCTGTCTCATGACGAACGATGCAGGTCTTCAGTCTTACCGGCCGCGGCGCGGACCGCGGTGGCCACTCCCCGGCGGGAGCGCGCGGTGAGCGGGGTTTCCACGTCCTTGGTGGACGAATTGCTGCTGCACTACCGAGACCTGCGCCGCCACCTGGTGAACAAGCTGCGCAATACGGAGGATGCGGCGGATATCGCCCAGACCAGCTTCGAGCACGTCTATGCCCGCGCCCAGCGACCTTCCGCGCTTGACGAGGTGATCGAATCGCCGCGCGCATTGCTGTTCCGGGTCGCCCACAACCTCATCATCGACCAGGCGCGGCACCGCAAGGTGGTGCAGGCCTGGGAGGAAGAGCGCTTCGCCCTGCAGGCCAGCCTGGCCGCGCCTTCGTCCGAAACCCTGTATGCCCAACGGCAGCTGGTGGAGCGGGTGGTGGCGCAGCTGGAAACCCTGCCGCCGCGGCGCCGGGAGGTTTTCCTGCTGTTCCGCGCCTACGGCCACAGCCAGGCCGAGATCGCGCAGCGGCTGGGCATCACCGAGGCGGCGGTCGCCAAGCATGTGGTGCGCGCGACGGTGGATTGCGCCCGCATCTTCGCCCATCTGCGCGCCGAATTGCCCGGCAGTACCGATCCGGCCGCCGGGCCGGGCGCTTCTCCGCTGATGGCGGAGGACGCATACTGCTGAGATGGGACAGGATGTAAGCGAAAAGCGGATCGAACATGCTCTGACCTTGATTGCCCGTGCGGCGATCGAGGCGCCCGAGGCCGCCAGTACGGCCAGGGAACAGCTGGCGCGCTGGCGCGCCGGCGACGAAGAGAACGAAGCCGCCTGGGCGGAGGCGATGCGTCGCTGGGAGATGCTGGGCGCCATGGCAGCAGACCTGCGCCAGCGCTTCGACGAACCCTCCTACGGCAGCAGCGCCGATGCCCGCCGCGTGCGGCGTCGCATGCTGCTCTCGCTGGGCGTGCTCTGTGCGGGCACTGCGCTGCTGGGCGGCGGCGGCGCCTGGTATGCCTATCAGCCCATCTTCGCGCAGTCCTATCGCACGCATACCGCCCAGCTGCTGCAGACAGAGCTCCCCGATGGTCAGGGTCTGCCCGGCAGCCAGATCGACCTCAATGCCCGCAGCACTCTGGCGGTGCGCCTCTACCGTGGCCGCCGGGTGGTGGCGCTGGAGGAGGGCGAGGCCCACTTCCGGGTGGCCCCGGACGCCTCCCGCCCCTTCCTGGTGGAGACGCGGGTCGGTACGGTGGAGGTGGTGGGAACAGCCTTCACCGTGAGCGACCGCGGTGGCCCGGTCAGCATTTCGGTGGAGCACGGGCATGTCCGCTTCTTCCCGAAGGAAGAGGGGCTGAAGCTGCTGCCCTGGAATCGCCGCATGGTCGAGTTGTATGGCGGCGACGGCATGGTGCTGCGCGACGGCCAGGTCGAGCCGGTGCGCCGGGTGGATGCCTCGGCGCTGGCGGCGTGGCGGGATGGCTGGCTGGTGTTCGACAACGTGCGCCTGGACGAGGTCGTTCCGGCGGTGAATGCCTACCGCGACGCGCCCATCCTGATTGCCGACGCCCGCGTCTCGGCTTTCCGCCTCACCGGCCGTTTCCGCGCGGCCGATTCCCGCGAACTGCTGGTTGTGCTGCCGGCCATGTTCCCGCTCAAGGTCGAGCAGCGGGACGGCGGCACCATCAGCCTGAGCAGCCGCTAAGCGCCGCTCCTCGCCTGGCCACCGCGCCGGTTTTCCCGCCGCTCGTCCTTTCTGCCTCGCGGCCTGTCCCGGTTTCCATCCGCGGTCCGTCTAGTGGACTGTAGGTCGCTGCGGCGGTACCGGTTCCGGTCGCCGGTAGACCCCCTCGGCAAGCTCTGGAAGGCCTCCGCCATCGCGCTGCGGCGACGGAGGGAAGGCGCTCGCGCAGGATTCGTAAAGCCATGTTTTCATGCGGAATTTCGCCGGTTTTTCAAGGTTGAATTCAGTATGACAAGGGCGATATCCGATTAAATAATTTCATCCAGCCGGCGCCCGTTGGCAACTATGCTGAGATCCTGCATTTAAGAATGAATCTCATTCAACTTGATCCCCAGGGGATCACGCAGGAGGAGCACTCGGTGCGAACAAACGAGCAGATCGTCGAACTGGCCGATGTCTTCATCGCCTATCGCAGCCAGCTATGCCATGCGGCGATGAAGATCCTGGGCAACCGGGAGCGGGCGGACGACGTCGTGCAGGATGCGTATCTGAAGATCATCGAGGCGGATGCGGTTTTCGACGTCCGTCAACCGGTCGCCTACCTCTACCAGGTGGTGCGCAACCTGGCGATAGACCGCCACCGCCGCTGCGCGCTGGAATCCGGCTTCTTCGCTTGCGAGGAGGAGGGCCTGGAAGTGCCGGCGCCGTCGGGCACGCCGGAGGCCATCGCCATCGGCCGCCAGGAACTGGGGCGAGTCGCCCGCGCGCTGGGCGAGCTGCCGGAGCGCACCCGCAAGGCCTTCGAGCTGTACCGCGTCGGTGGCCTGACGCAGCGCGAGATCGCCGAGCGCCTGGGAGTGTCGACCACGCTGGTGAATTTCATGATCCGCGATGCAATCGACCATTGCCGTGCGGCGCTGGGAGGAAGTTGATCACGTTCGATCGCTTGATTGACCATAAATCAAGTATTTTGTTGCTACAATCTGTCGATATGACGTTATTACCGGACTGAACGGGCCCGGTTGCCGAACGTCTATCAGACAGATCGTGGCCACAGGGGCCGAACGGTGAGCGTGATGACGAAGACGGGGAAGGAAGATCCGGTTTGGCAGCGGGCGGTCGAATGGACCATGCGGGAGCATGACGGCACGCTGGACGAAGCCGGACGTGCGGACTTGCTGCAATGGCTGGCTGCATCCCCGCTGCACGGGCAGGCCTACCAGGAAGCCGCCAGGCTGTGGTTGATCACCGGCCTGCTGCCGCCCTCCGAAGATCTGGATTCCGCCTCCGCCTCCTGTCGCTCCGAGGTCTGAGCGCCGGCTGGCGTGTCCCGTGCGGCGCGCCCGGCACCTCGCGCGCTCGTCATCTTGAAGAGTCCTGAATCTCCGCTGCCGGCCTAGGCCGGGGCGGAGATTTGCCGTTTACAGCCCTGATTCCCTACACCCGGCGTCTCAATCCCGGTGTGAGCCTTTGCGCGCCCGCGCTGCTTGCGGGCTCTTTTCCCGCGCCGTTCCGGGTTCGAAGCGGCGTCCTCCTGCCCTCCGCGCATCGCGGCTAAATTCCGCCGCAGCTCGCTCGTCATGTGTTTGAGAAGCGCGTCCTGCGCCTCGCGCCGGCGTTTTTCTCCGGCGCATCCATCCTGCGAGGAGAGTTGCATGACCACCAGTTGTTTCGATCGCGAAGACGAGACCTTCATCGTCCTCGTCAATCACGAAGAGCAGTACTCCATCTGGCCGCACTGGAAGGCGGTGCCGGGCGGCTGGACGGCGGTGGAAGGCGTGAAGGGCGACAAGAAGACCGTGCTCGAATTCGTCGAGCGCACCTGGACCGACATGCGCCCGCTCTCCCTGCGCAAGTGGATGGACGAGCAGGCCGCGAAGAAGGGCGCTGAAGCGGCCCCGGCCACCCTGCAGTAAGGCGGGCGCCGTGCCGGACTTCGCCATCGACCTGCTGTGCCTGCCCTGCGCCGGCGCCAGCGCCACCATGTACCTGCGCTGGCAGCGCCTGCTGCCGAGGTGGATACGCATTGTTCCGCTGGAGCTGCCGGGGCGGGGCGCCCGTCTGGGCGAGTCTCACGCGGATGATTACCGGGCCCTGGTCGCGCAGTTGTGCGCGGAATTGCCGGGCCGGCATGGCCACCGCTGGGCGCTGTTCGGTCACAGCATGGGCGCCTTGCTGGCCTATGGCCTGGTGCAAGAGCTGTCGGTGCGGGGCATGGCATTGCCCGAGCTGGTCTTCGCCTCCGGCAGCCCGGCGCCGGCGCAGCGCGATCCGGCCTACTTCGCCGGCAAGGACGACGACGCCGCGCTGATCGCCGACATGCACAGGCAGGGCGGCACGCCGGAAGAAGTCTTCGCCAGCCCCGAGCTGCTGCGCATGACGCTGGACACCCTGGCCGCCGACTACCGCATCTGCGCCAGTTTCGAATACCGCCCCGGTACGCGGCTGCGGATGCCGCTGCACGTTTTCGGCGGCCGTCAGGACGAGATCGAGCCGGATCGCCTGGAAGCCTGGCGGCAGGAAGCGGCCGGCGCCTTCTCGCTGCAGTGGTTCGAGGGCGGTCATTTCTTCATCCGGCAAAGGGAGAGCGAGGTGCTGCAGGCGCTGGCCGGCCGCCTGCGCCAACTGGCGGGAGCGAGCGATGCAAGCGCTGCCCTTGCCTGAGACGGTGCCGGCCGGCCTGGAGGTGTGGATGCTGAACCTGGACCTGGCCGCGCCGCTGGCAGCAGGTGACCTGGCGCTGCTCAGCCAGGACGAGCAGGCGCGGGCCAGTCGCTACCGCCGCCATGCCGACCGCCTGCGCGCGGTCAGCGGCCGCGCTGCCTTGCGCCGCCTGCTGGGCGCCCGGCTGCGGCGCTCGCCTTCCATGCTGCGCTTCACCGCCAACCGCCACGGCAAGCCGACCCTGCAGGAGGGCGGCGCCGCCTTCAACCTCGCCCATTCCGGCGAGTGCGTGCTGATCGCGCTGGCCGGCGACGACACGCTGGACGCGGTCGGCGTGGACGTGGAACGCCACGACGACAGCCTGGATTTCAGTGCGCTGGCCGCCTACGCCTTCACCGCCGAAGAACGCGCCGCGCTGGCAGAGACGCCGCATGCGCCCACGGCTGCCTTCTTCGCCAACTGGGCGGCCAAGGAGGCGGTGCTGAAGGCGGTCGGCGTCGGCATCGCCGAGCACCTCCAGGCGCTGTCGATACGGCGCGGCGCCGATGGCCGCCTGGATGGCGCCCATGCGGTCCGCGGCTGGCCACGCCTGCGCGGGCAGGCGCTGTCGCCCCTTCCCGGCTATGCGGCGGCGGTGGCCTGGGCCGAGCCTGCCGACGGCGACAGCAGCTAGCCGGCCTCCCGCCGAGAGCAACAAGCGCCCACCGCAAGCCCGCGCCCCTACCCCGAGCGAGAGAACATGAACTCTGCGTGCCCATCCCCGGCCTCGCCGCCGGATTTCGTCAGCCGCCTGCGCCAACTGGCCGAAGAACGTGCCGATGACGTCGGCCTGGTCATCGTCACCGAGCAGGACGGCCAGCCGCTCGATACCCCCATCACCTATGCCGCGCTGGACCGCCGCGTGCGCGCGCTGGCGGCCGTGCTGCAGGCGCGCTTCCCCAAGGGCGAGCGCGCGCTGCTACTGCTGGACAACGACGATCACTATGTCGTCGCCTTCTTCGCCTGCCTGTATGCCGGGCTGGTCGCGGTGCCGGTGTTTCCGCCGGAATCCAGCCGCCCGCAGCATCTCGCCCGGCTGGCGGGCATCGCCCTGGATGCGCAGGCGGCCTGCATTCTCAGCACCGCCGCCATGCTGCGGATGATGGAGGCCGCCATGCCCGGCCTCGGCAAGATGGCGCCGCTGGCGGTGGATGAGGTCGAGGCGGAATGGGCTGAGCGCTGGCACGATTGCCGGCCGCAGGGGAACGACCTCGCCTTCCTCCAATACACCTCCGGCTCCACCTCCGCGCCCAAGGGCGTCATGGTGAGCCATGCCAACCTGATGGCGAACGAGCGCGCCATCGAAACCGGCTTCTCCATTTCCACCGCCGACGTCTTCGTCTCCTGGCTGCCGCTGTACCACGACATGGGCCTCATCGGCGGCCTGCTGCAACCCATGCACCGTGGTATCCGCCTGGTGCTGATGACGCCGCGCTTCTTCCTGGAACGGCCGCTGCGCTGGCTGGAGGCGATCTCGCGCCACCGCGGCACCGTCAGCGGCGGGCCGGACTTCGCCTACCGGCTGTGCCTGGAACGCATCACCGAACAACAGGCCGCGGCGCTGGACCTGTCGAGCTGGCAGGTGGCCTTCTCCGGCGCCGAGCCGGTGCGTCACGACACCCTGCAAGCCTTCGTCCAGCGCTTCGCCGCCGCCGGTTTCTCCGCCGGGGCGCTGTATCCCTGCTACGGCCTGGCCGAGGCGACGTTGTTCGTCACCTGCGGCCGCCGCGGCTCCGGCATGAGCGCGAGCACCTTCCGCGCCGACGGACTCGCGCAGCGGCGCGCCGTTGGCGGTAACGACGGCCGCACGCTGGTCGCCTGCGGCAGCACGGTCGCCGGCCATGCGGTCAGCATCCGCGACCCGGAGACGCGCGCCCAGCTGGAAGACGGCTGCATCGGCGAGATCTGGGCCGGTGGCCCCAGCATCTGCCGCGGCTACTGGAACAAGCCGGAAGAGAGCGCGGCCACCTTCATCGCCGAAGCGGGAGAAACCTGGCTGCGCACCGGCGATCTCGGCTTCATGCACCAGGGCCAGCTCCACATCGCCGGCCGGGTCAAGGATCTGATCATCGTCCGCGGCCACAACCTCTACCCGCAGGACATAGAGCGCACGGTGGAGGCCGAGGTGGACGCGGTGCGCAAGGGCCGCGTCGCCGCCTTCGCGGTGGAAGGCCCGGAGGGTGAGGGCATAGGCCTGGCGGCCGAAGTGCCGCGCAGCCTGCAAAAACTGGTGGCGGTCGACGCGCTGGTGGACATGCTGAGCCAGGTGGTGGGCGAAGCCTTCGGCGAAGCGCTGTCGGTGGTCGTGCTGCTCAACCCCGGCGCGCTGCCCAAAACCTCCAGTGGCAAGCTGCAGCGGCGCGCCTGCCGGCAAGGCTGGCTGGAAGGCACGCTGGATGCGTATGCGGTGCATGCGTTCGGCAGGATGCAGCGGGGTGGTGCTCAACCGGCCCCCCAACAGGATGCTGCCGCGCCGCGTGATGAGTTTGTTGCACGCTTGGCGACGCTCTGGCGTGCAGCTCTGAAACGTGAGCAGGCTTTCCAGATAGACGACACCACCCATTTCTTCAGCATTGGTGGCAACTCACTGGCAGCAGCCCGCCTTGCGGCTGCGATTGGCGAAGCGCTGCGGGTGGCGCTGCCTCCGAGCCTGTTGTTCGAGCGGCCGCGTTTCGGTGATTTCGGGGCAGAAGTCCGCCGGCTCATGGAGACGGGGGCGAGCGCGGAGGCCGGCCTCTTTCCGGTGACCGCTGAGGCGGACGCTTCCGGAGGCCTGCCCTTGTCCCCGGCGCAACAGCGCCAGTGGTTCTTGTGGGAGCTCGATCCGACCGGAACGGCCTATCAGCTCCAGGGGGCGTTGCATCTCTCCGGAAAGCTGGATGCCGACCGCCTGGGCCAGGCGCTCGCCGGGCTGGCCGATCGTCATGAGTCCCTGCGTGCGAGCTTCCACCTTGGTGCCAGCGGTGAGGTGGTGCAGCGCTTCATTTCTCCGTCGGCCTTCAGGTTGCCGGTGCTGAGGTTTGACCTCAGCACGGAAACGGCCGAGGTGGCGGCTGGCAGGCTGGACGAGATACTGAACTCATTGGGCGCCGAACCCTTCGATCTCGGCAGCGCTCCGCTGGTCCGTGCGGCCCTGATCAGTCTGGCCGAGGACGAGCATGTGGTGGCGCTGGTCATGCACCACATCGTCGCCGATGGTGCATCGATGCAGCTCCTGATTGATGAGTTGGGGGCTGCCTACGCGGGAGAACGCATTTCCGAAGCCGTGCCGCTCGGCCAGTCCCTGCGCTATGTGGATTACGCGGTATCGCAACTCGGCTGGCTCGCGGGAGAGGACGCTGGCCGACAGCTCGCATACTGGTGCCAGCAACTGCCTAGCGATCCGGATGGCGATTTCCCGATTCTCTCCTTGCCGACCGATCATCCCCGCGCGGCGACCGCACGCTATTCCGCGGCCAGACATGAGTTCGAGATATCGCCCCAGCTGACTGCGAAGCTGCGCGAGCTTGCATCGCGGGGCAACGCCACGCTCTTCGTGCCGTTGCTCGCGGGCCTGCAGATCCTGCTGTACCGCCACACCGGCCTGCAGGATGTCCGCATCGGCGTGCCGGTGGCGAACCGGCGCCATGCGCAGACGCAGCGCTTGGTCGGCCTCTTCGTCAATACCGTGGTGCTGCGCAGCCTTGTGGATCCCCGGGTAAGCCTGGCGGAGACGCTGGCTGCGGTGAGGCAGGCCGCGCTGGAGGCGCAGGAGAACCAGGACCTGCCTTTCGAGCGCGTGGTGGAGGCCTTGCAGCCTGGGCGCAGCTCGGCGGCGAGCCCGCTGTTCCAAGTGGTTTTCAACCACCTGCAGCATGACTACGGGGCGCTGGAGCGCTGTACCGGTTCGCGGGTTGCCGAGCAGCCCATGCCCTTGCAGCAGGCCCAGTTCGAGCTGACCCTGGAAACGCGCGAAGAGGCAGATGGAAGCATCAGGGCAAGCTTCATCCATGCCAGGGAGTTGTTCGAGCCGGAGCGAATCGAGCGTCTCGCCGAGCACTACTCAAGCCTGCTGGCAGCGTTCATGGACGATCCCGCCCAGTGTGTGGGCGATATCGAACTCCTGGGTGAAATCGAGCGGGAGTGCTTGAGGCAGTGGGGCCGAGGCAGTTGCAACCATGCGCATACGCTGCCGGTGCACCGCCTGTTCCAAGAGCAGGCACGGCGACGACCCGAAGCTCTGGCGCTGGTATTTGGCGACGAGCGCGTGAGCTACGGCGAGCTGGAGCGGAGGGCAAATCTTGTCGCTCATCATCTGCTTGCCCGCGGCGTGGGGCCGGAGTGCAGGGTCGGAGTGGCACTCGGGCGTTCAATCGAGATGGTGGTCGCCTTGCTCGCGGTGCTGAAGGCGGGCGGTGCCTATGTGCCCCTGGATCTGGCTTACCCGGCGGAACGCCTGGTCTACATGGCGCAGGACAGCGGGGTCCGTCTGCTGATCACCAATGCAGGCGGCCCACTGGCGGAGTGGTCGGCGCAGCGCGGGCTGGCGGTTGTGAGGCTCGACGAGCTGAGGTTCGACAGCACCTCGGACGAAGCGCCGCGGGTCGAGCTGCATGACGAAAGCCTGGCCTATCTCATCTACACATCCGGCTCGACGGGAAATCCCAAGGGCGTTGCTGTTGCCCATGGACCGCTCAGCATGCATTGCCAGGAAACGGCGAAGCTGTATGAGATGGACGAGCACTCCCGCGAGCTGCATTTCCTTTCTTTCTCCTTCGATGGCGCGCATGAACGCCTGCATACCGCGCTGGTTTGCGGCGCGGCGCTGATCCTGCGCGACGACACGCTGTGGCCGGCCGGGCAGACCCTGGAAACCATGGAGCGCGAAGGCGTCAGCAATGCCGGCTTTCCGCCTGCCTATCTGAGGGAACTGGCGGAGTGGGCGAGTGGCCGTAGTGATCCGCCGCCGGTCCGGCTGTACTCCTTCGGCGGCGAGGCCATGCCTCAGGAAGGCATCAAGGCGGTTTGCGAACACCTTCGCCCTCAGCTGCTGATCAACGGCTATGGCCCCACCGAGGCGGTGGTGACGCCCATGGTGTGGAAAGTGGCGGGAACGGCGGCTCTGGATTCGGCTTATGCACCTATCGGCCGGCCGGTGGGAGACCGCAAGGCGCTGGTGCTGGATGCGGAGATGAATCTTCTGCCAGCCGGGGCGGTGGGCGAGCTCTATCTCGGTGGCAGCGGCCTGGCGCGCGGCTACTTCAAACGGCCTGCGCCCAGTGCCGCGGCTTTCGTGGCCGATCCCTTCGATCATGCAGGTGGACGTCTTTATCGCACCGGCGATCTGGTGCGCTGGAACGTGGAAGGGCAGCTGGAATACCTCGGCCGTATCGACCAGCAGGTGAAGGTGCGCGGTTTCCGCATTGAGCTGGGTGAGGTGGAGGCGCAGCTGCTGGCCCTGGCCGAGGTACGGCAGGCCGTCGTCGTCGCATCCGCCGGAACGGCGGGAACCCGCCTGATCGGATATGTCGCCCTGAAGGCGGGCGCCCAGATCGACGGCGAGGCGCTGCGCGACTGCCTGCGCTGCACCCTGCCGGATTACATGGTGCCGGCGGCGATCGTGGTGCTGGACGCCTTGCCGCTCAATGCCAACGGCAAAGTGGATCGCCGGGCTCTGCCGCCGCCGGCCTTTGGCGGTGGCGCCGGGCTTGAGACTCCGCAGGGCGAGGTCGAAGCCATGCTGGCGCGGATCTGGGCCGAAGCACTGGGTGTCTCCGCCGTCGGGCGTCATGACAATTTCTTCGATCTGGGCGGGCATTCCTTGCTGCTCATGCGGGTGCATCGCCTCATCGGCGAGCGCCTTCCACGTGCGCCTTCACTGATCGAGCTGTTCAAGTTTCCCACTGTGGCCGCGCTCGCGCGCCACCTCGCCGGCGCCGCTCCCGCAGGGGCCGCCGCAGACGTCGTGCAGGCGGAGCGTGCGCAGCGTCAGCGTACGGCCCTGCTGCGGCATCGCAATTCCGTGGAGAGAGTGCGCTGATGGATAGAGAAATGGATCTGGCCGGCACGACCGGCTTGGAAGTAGCCATTGTCGGCATGGCGGGGCGGTTTCCCGGCGCTGGGGATGTCGACGCTTTCTGGCGCAACATCCGCGATGGCGTGGAGTCGGTGAGCACTTTCAGCGTGGAGGAGCTGCGCGAACGCGGTGTGCCGGCCAGCCTGCTGGATGATCCGGATTACGTCCGGGCCGGTGTGATGTTCGACGGCATGGATCGCTTCGACGCCGACTTTTTTGGCTACACCCCACGTGAAGCCGAACAGCTCGATCCGCAGCAGCGCGTCTTTCTAGAGTGTGCCTGGGAGGCCCTGGAGCATGCGGGTTATGCGCCGAGGTCGATGGCGGTGCCGGTCGGGGTGTTTGCCGGCGATGGCCCCAACCTCTACCTGCTGAAGCATCTCCTGCCGGCAATTGGTATCGGCAAGCTTCAGCACATCGCCGATCTCCTCGGGTTGATGAGCGGCAATTCCCCCGGTTCGCTATGTACCCGAGTGGCATATAAGCTCAACCTCAAGGGGCCGGCGGTGAATGTGCAAACCGCCTGCTCGACCTCCCTTACCGCGGTGCATCTGGCCTGCCGGGCGCTGCAAGCCTACGACTGCGACATGGCGCTGGCCGGTGGCGTGTGGCTGAACCTGCTACAGGAGGGCGGCTATCTCCATCAGGCCGGCGCCATCCTGTCACCGGACGGCCATTGCCGGGCCTTCGATGTCCGTGCTGCCGGCACCCTGATTGGCAGCGGCGCTGGCGTGGTGGCCTTGAAGCGGCTGAGTGATGCGCTGCGTGATGGCGACAGCATCCACGCGGTCATCAAGGGGAGCGCGGCCAATAACGATGGTGCAGCCAAAGTGGGCTTCACCGCACCCAGCGTGGAGGGCCAGGCCGAGGTGATCCGCGCGGCGCAACTGCTCGCCGAGGTGACGCCGGAGAGCATTGCTTACGTAGAGGCGCACGGCACCGGTACCACGCTGGGAGACCCGATCGAGATCGCGGCGCTGAGCGAGGCATTCCGTTCCGGTTCCACCAGGAAAGGCTACTGCGCGGTCGGATCGGTCAAGACCAATATCGGTCATCTGGATGCGGCGGCAGGCGTGTCCGGGCTGATCAAGACGGCGTTGGCGCTGGAGAATGCTGTCCTGCCGCCCAGCCTGAACTTCGAAACGCCCAATCCGCAGATCGACTTCGCGGGCAGCCCTTTCTATGTGAACACCGAGACTCGCTCCTGGCCGCAAGGGCAGGGGCCGCGCAGGGCGGGGGTGAGCGCCTTCGGTATCGGCGGCACCAATATCCACATGGTGCTGGAGGAGGCACCCGCCGAACCCTCGGTGGGCGAAGCACAAGGCTGGCAGATACTCCCACTGTCGGCGTGTGACGAGACAGCACTGCGCCAGGCCCGCCAGCGTCTGGCGGAGCATCTGAGCAGCCATCCGGAATCGAAGCTGGCGGATGTCGCCCATACCTTACAGCTTGGTCGGCAGGCCTTCGCTACGCGTGCTGCCGTCGTGGCGAATCATCGCGGGATGGCGGTGGAGATGCTGACTGCCGGCGGCAGCGTAATGCAAGCCGCGGAAACCCCGGAAGTCGTCTTCCTTTTCCCCGGTGGTGGCACCCAACACGCCCGCATGGGCGAGGCGCTGTATCGGCGCGATGCCTTCTTCCGCGCCGAGATCGACCGCTGCTGCGAACTGCTGCAGCCGCAGCTGGGCAAGGATCTGCGCGAGTTGCTTTTTCCGGCCGCCGGCGCCGAAGCCGAGGCCGACCGCGAGCTGTTCCGCATGGCGCTGGCGCAGCCGGCGCTGTTCGTCGTCGAGTACGCGCTGGCGCGCTGGTGGATGCATTGCGGCGTGCAGCCGGCGTTGATGCTGGGCCACAGCCTGGGCGAGTACGTGGCGGCCTGCCTCGCCGGCGTGTTTCGGCTGGAGGACGCGCTGTCCATCGTCGCCACCCGTGGCCGGCTGATGGAGACGCTGGAGGCCGGCGCGATGACGGCGGTGGCCCTGCCGGAGGCGGAACTGGCGTCGCTGCTGGGCGAGGGCTGCGACCTCGCTGCGGTGAATGGTGAATCGCTTTGCGTGCTGGCCGGCCCGGTGGTGGCGGTGGAGCGGGTGGAGGCGGCGCTGGCCGCCCGCCAGCAGCTGCCGAGGCGGCTGCATGTGGCCATCGCCTCCCATTCCAGCCTGGTCGAACCCATCGTCGCCGAGCTGGAGCGCGCGGTGGCGGCGGTGCCGCGGCAGGCGCCCGGCCTGCCCTTCGTTTCCAATGTGACCGGGCGTTTGATCACCGCGGAAGAGGCGGTCGATCCAGCCTACTGGGGTCGTCATCTGCGCGGCACGGTGCGCTTCGCCGACGGGTTGGCGACGGTGTTCGCCACGCCGGGGCGGGTGTTGATGGAGGTCGGCCCCGGCGAGACTCTGGCCGGCCTGGCACGGCCGCATCCTGGCAGCCGTTCGGCGGCGGCCATCCTTGCCAGCCAGGCCCACCCGCAACAGCACGCCCGCAACGAACAGCAACTGGCCAACGCGGTGGCGACCTTGTGGTGCGCCGGCGTTGCGGTGGATTGGGCGGCGCTGCATGCGGAGAAGCGCCGGCGCGTGCCGCTGCCCACCTATCCTTTCCAGCGCCGCCGCTACTGGGTGGAGCCGCCGGAAGCCGGCAGTGCGGCCGCGGCCGGGCGCGCCTGGCAGTTCGCCGGCGTGGAGCCGGGGAGGCCGGAGGATGCCTTCTACCTGCCGGTGTGGAAGCGGGTGCCGCCGCTGGAGCACGATGAGGCCGCTACGGAGCTTGGCGGTTGCACACTAGTGCTGGCCCAGCGCGAGGAAGGTCTGGCGGCGGCGCTCGCCGCGCGCCTGCGGGAGCGTGGCCGGCAGGTGGTATGGCTGACGCCCGGTGTGGAGCTGGCCCGCCGCGGCCTGGACCGTTACTCGATCAGGGTGGATGCGCGCGCCGACCATGAGGCGGCGCTGCGCCGGATCGAAGCCGAGCATGGAAAGGTGTCCGAGGTATTCCACCTGTGGAGCCTGGACGGTGAAGCCGCCGGGCAGCCGGATGCAGCGGCTGCGCTGGATCGCGGCTTCCATAGCCTGATGGCGCTGGCGCAGGCCTGGGAAAGCGTGGCGGGCACCCGCGAACTCGCGCTCACCGTGATGCTCGACGGCGCGGAGGATGTCACCGGGCTGGAGCCGCTGTGCCCCGAGAAGGCGACGGTGTTCGCGCTGTGCAAGGTCATCGGCCAGGAGTATCCGCACATCGCCTGCCGCGTCATCGACATGGTGGAGCCGACAGAGACCCAGGTGCAGGTCCGCCTTGCCGACGGCATCCTCGCCGAAACCGCCATTCCCGCCAGCACGACGCCGGTGGCCTATCGCGGCCTGCAACGCTGGACCAAGTCCTACGAGCGCATGGCGGCCGGCGCAGGGCGGCAGCGCCTGCGCGAGGGCGGTGTTTACCTGATTACCGGTGGCCTGGGCGGTGTCGGCCTGGCGCTCGCCCAGCACCTGGCGGCGAACTGGAAGGCCAGGCTGGTGCTGTTCGGCCGCACTCCCTTGCCGGCGCGGGCGGATTGGGAAGCGCTGGCGGTGGCACCGGAGCAGCCGGAGGGCTTGCGCCAGAAGCTGCAGCGGTTGCTGGCGCTGGAGGCCGCGGGCGGCGAGGTGCTGACGCTGGCGACGGACGTCTCTGACCCGGCGCAGATGCAGGCCGCGGTGGCCGCCGCCCGCGCCCGCTTCGGCGCCATCCACGGCATCGTCCATGCGGCTGGCAGCGCCGAGGCCGGCATGATCAAGGTGAAAACCCGGGACATCGCCGAGCGGGTGTTCGCGCCCAAGCTGCAGGGCACCCGGGCGCTGCTGGAGGCGGCAGGCGGCGAGGCGCTGGACTTCGTGCTGCTGTGCTCCTCCGTCTCCAGCATGGCCGGCGGCCTGGGCAAAGGCGACTACGCTGCCGCCAACGCCTACCTGGATGCGGTGGCGGCGCAGCTGCAGCGCAGCGCGCCTTATCCGGTGTTCTCGGTGGACTGGGACGCCTGGCGCGACCTCGGCATGGCCGCCGGCATGGTGCTGCCGGATGGCATCGGCATGGACGGGCCGCAGGGCGCGCTGGCCTTCGAGGCCATCGTCAATGGTCCGGCGGTGGCGCAGATCGTGGTCTCCACCACCGATCTCGACACCCGGCTCGGCCCGCTGGACAGCGGCATGCTGGACGTCCTGGACATCGAGCTGCCCGCTGTTGCCGACAAGGGCGGCGAACACCCGCGCCCGCCGCTGTCGGTGCCCTACGCGGCGCCGGAAGGCGAACTGGAGACGCGGCTGGCCGCGCTGTGGGCCGGCATGCTGGGCATCGCCCCCATCGGCATCAACGACAACCTGTTCGAACTCGGCGGCGATTCCCTGCTGGCCATCCAGATCCTCGCCCGCGTGCGCAAGGCCTACGGCGTGGAGCTGCATCCGGCGACCTTCTTCAAGGCGCCCACCATCGGCGATCTCGCCATCCTGGTCGAAACCCGACTGATCGAAGAAATCGAGAAGGGCGAGCCGGCCATCGCGGCCGAGACGCCCGCATCCGCAACAGTCTGAGAACCCTGCCATGTCCAACCTCCAAGACCTGTCCCAACGTCGTGCCCGTCTTTCCCCCGAACAGCGCGCCCGGCTGAATGAACTGCTACGGGGCGCGGATGCCGCAGGCAGTGCCGATGCGGATGCGGATGCGGATGCGACCATTGTGCCGCGCGCCGCGGGCGAGCCGGCTCCCTTGTCTTTCGCCCAACTGCGGCAGTGGTTCCTGTGGAAGCTGGAGCCGGAGAGCACCGCTTACCACGTCGGCGGCGGCCTGAAGTTCGTTGGCGCGCTGGATGTGGAGGCGCTGCGCGCCGGTGTGAGCATCGTCGTGGACAGGCATGAAGCGCTGCGCACGGTGTTCGAGGAGGATGGCGAGGGTGGGGCGACGCAGCGTGTGCTGCCTGCTGCCGGCTTCGAACTGCGCACGCTGGAGCTGCATGGGCTGCCGTACACCGAGCGGGCGGCACGGCTCGCGGAGGAACGGGCCGCCATCACCGGCACGCCCTTCGATCTCACTCGCGGTCCGCTGCTGCGCATGAGCCTGCTGCGGACCGGCGAGCGCGAATGGCAGTTGCTGGTGGTGATGCACCACATCGTCTCCGATGGCTGGTCGGTGCAGGTGGTGCTGGACGAACTGGCTGCGCTGTACCGGGCGCAGGTACAGGGTACGCCGCAGGCCTTGCCCGGCCTGCCGCTGCACTATGCCGACTACGCGGTCTGGCAGCGGCGCTGGCTGGCGGCCGGCGAGGGCGAGCGCCAGCTCGCCTGGTGGAAAGCGCAACTGGGCGAGGACCAGCCGGCCCTGGCGCTGGCCACCGACCACCCGCGCCGCGCCGATGGCAGCTACATCGCCGCGCACCACCTGCTGAGCCTGCCCGGCGCCCTGGTGGACAAGCTGCGGAGCCAGGCGAGGGAGGAGGGCGCCACCCTGTTCATGCTGCTGCTCGCCGCCTTCCAGGGCCTGCTCCATCGCTACACCGGGCAGGAGGATGTGCGCGTCGGCGTTCCCATCGCCAACCGCAACCGGGCGGAAACCGCCGGCATCGTCGGCTTCTTCGTGAACACACAGGTGCTGCGTGCGCGGATCGCGCCGCGAACCCGTCTGGATGCGCTGCTCGCCCAGGTCCGCGACGCCGCGCTGGGCGCGCAGGCGCACCAGGATCTGCCCTTCGAGCGCCTGGTGGAAGCCCTGCAACCGGAGCGCAGCCTCAGCACCAATCCGCTGTTCCAGGTGATGTTCAACCATTTGCGCCGCGACCACCGCGCGCTGGCCGGCTGGCCCGGCGTCGAAGTCGAGCGCCTGGATTTCGACGAACAGGCCGCCCAGTTCGAACTGACCCTGCAGACCTGCGAATACGAGGACGGGCGGGTCGATGCGAATTTCATCTACGCCGGGGAATTGTTCGAGACGGCGACGGTGGAGCGCATGGCCGGGCACTACCTGGCGCTGCTGCGGGCCTTCGCGGAGCAGCGCGAGCTCAGCCTGGATGAGGTGCAGTTGCTGGGCGGCGAGGAGCTGGCGCAGTTGCGGGTGTGGGGCGAGAACCCCGGGCGCTTTGATGATGCTCGTCCGATCCATGAGCTCATCGAAGCGCAGGCGGCTGCAAGTCCGGACGCGGTCGCGGTGATCTTCGGCGGGGAGAAGCTGAGCTACGGCAAACTGAACCGGCGAGCCAACCAGCTTGCACACCACCTGATCGGGCTGGGTGTGGGTCCGGAAGTGAAGGTGGGGATTGCGATAGATCGCTCCTTGGAAATGGTGGTGGGCCTGCTGGCGATCCTGAAGGCGGGCGGAGCGTACGTGCCGCTGGACCCGGCCTACCCGGCGGATCGGCTGAGCTACATGATGGAAGACAGCGGGATAGTGCTGCTGCTCACCTGCAGCGATGTCCGGGAGCACATCCCGGCGGGGCCGGGCGTGGCGATCCTGGAACTGGACCTGCTGGACTTCGGCGGCGGCTGCGAAAGCCCGCCCGAGGTGGCGGTCCGTGGTGGGAATCTGGCCTACCTGATCTATACATCGGGCTCTACCGGTCGCCCCAAGGGGGTGATGGTCCGTCATTCCTCATTGAGCAACTTCATATGCGCAATGGCAGGCGCACCCGGGGTGACGGCGGAGGATGTTCTCCTGGCCCTCACCTCGCTTTCGTTTGACATTGCCGCCCTGGAGCTTTTCCTGCCCCTGGTCCAGGGCGCGCGTATCGTCCTTGCCCCCAGAGACGCGGTGCACGACGGAGCGGCACTGGCGCAGCTCGTGGCCGAGCATGGCGTGACGGTGCTGCAGGCCACGCCTTCGGGATGGCGGGCTCTCATGGAGGGGAATTGGCCTCTTGCCCCTGGAAGGTCGCTGAAGGGGCTGTGCGGTGGCGAGGCGCTCCACCCCGATCTTGCCTACTCGCTCATTGGCGGCGGGGTAGCGCTCTGGAATATGTACGGGCCGACTGAAACCACCATCTGGTCGGCGGCCAGGCCCACCCAGGGAAGTCCGGCGATCGGCGGGGCGATCGCTGCGACGCAATTGCGGGTGCTGGACCAGGGATTGAGTCCTGTGCCGATAGGCGTGCCTGGCGAGCTGTACCTGGGCGGAGCGGGCCTGGCGCGCGGCTACCTGAACCGTCCCGGCCTGAGCGCGGAACGCTTCATCGCCGACCCCTATGACGAAGCCGGTGGCCGGCTGTACCGCACCGGCGACCTGGTGCGCTGGAACGCGGAAGGCGAACTGGAGTATCTGGGCCGGATAGACCACCAGGTCAAGATCCGCGGCTTCCGCATCGAACTGGGCGAAGTGGAAGCGCAACTGCTGGCCCAGCCGGAGGTGCGGGAAGCTGTGGTGGTGGCGGCCGAAGGCCCGAGCGGGGCGCGGCTGTTGGGCTACGTGGCGCTGAAGCCGGAGGCGAGGTGCGAGAGCGGGCAGCTGCGGTCGCGTCTGGCGGCTTCGCTGCCGGAGTACATGGTGCCCGCCATGCTGATATTGCTGGAGCGCCTGCCGCTGAATGCCAACGGCAAAGTCGACCGCAAGGCTCTGCCTAAGCCTGAACTGGCCGGCGCGCAAGGCTACGAAGCACCGCAGGGCGAGGTGGAGCAGGCCTTGGCCTCGATTTGGGCGGAGTTGCTGGGTACCGAGAGGATTGGCCGCCAGGACGGCTTTTTCGAACTGGGTGGTGACTCCATCCTGAGCCTGAAGCTGGTTGCCCGTTTGCACAGGGCAGGGTTCCGCGCCAGCCCGCGCCAAGTCTTCGAGCACCAACGGCTGGAGAGCCTTGCGCGTACGCTGGTGGCAGCAACTGAAGCCGGCAGCGGGATGGAGGGCTCGATACCCGTGCTGGACCCGGCTGCCCGCATGGAAGGGCTGGCCCTGTCCTACGCGCAACGTCGGCAATGGTTCCTGTGGGAACTGGACCGTGCCAGCACGGCGTACCACATCTCCGGGGGCCTGCGGCTCAAGGGCGAGGTGAACCTGGATGCGCTGCAAGGAAGCTTCGCGG
>NZ_WUEI01000073.1 GCF_012911025.1 Azoarcus sp. TTM-91
AGGACGCGGCGCTCGGGCGCGGGGGCGGTGCCGAGGGCATCGTTGCGGGCGTCGGTGCCGCTGTCGATGCGGGCGAGGATGAAGAAGCCGCCGTTACGGTCGCAGGCGATGGCCGGCAGTGGGGTGGTGGTGAGGGCTGCTGGCCGGAAGCGGCCGTGTTTGGCTTTGAGTCCGAGTTCCTTGGCGGCGAGCAGCACGGCGGAGAGGGGAAAACTGCCGTCCGCTGCGCCATGGCGATGGAGGAGCGCCTCCGTGTCCGCCGCCACGCCGTGCAGCCGCGACAGCATCGCCAGACACGCCAGCCCGGAGGCCGGCTGAAGGGTGTTCATGACTCTGGTTCCAGGATTGGAAATTCCAAAACAATATCCTATTCGAGTCGTTCGGGGCGTGATTTAGTCGCGCTTTTACCCCTTTGTTATAAGCCCAAGTGCATGATCTACACAGAGGGCGCAAGAAATCGCTTGCCTTGCCCATTAGGCTTCATTTTTAATTACTGACTGGTTAGTAATTAAATCCATGGCGTGGCCAGGGGGATGGTGTGGCGGGCAAGGCGGGGAAGACTCTTCCGACGGCGGCGAAGGCTGGGGCTGAGGTCCGGCCGCGGCGTCGGCGCAAGGATGCGCGGCCGCAGGAGTTGACGGCGGCCGCGCTGGCCTTGTTCGTGGAGAAGGGCTTCGCGGCGACGCGGCTGGACGAGATCGCGGCGCGGGCCGGGGTTTCCAAAGGCACGCTTTACCTCTACTTCGACAGCAAGGAGGCCTTGTTCAAGGCGGCGATCGAAGAGGGCGTGCTGCCGGCGATCGAGGCGGGCGAGGCCTTGCTGGACGAGTACGGTGACGACCCGGTGGGATTGGTGCGCGGCTTTCTGCGCGCCTGGTGGGAGCAGATCGGCAGCACCGCCTATGGCGGCATTCCCAAGTTGATGTTCGCCGAGGCGGCCAATTTCCCCGAGGTAGCGCGCTATTACAACGAGGCGGTGATACAGCGCGGCGTGGCCTTGCTGCGCACGGCGGTGGCGCGGGGCATTGCCAGCGGTGTGTTCCGCCCGGTGGAGCTGAGTGTGATCTCGCCGCTGCTGATTTCTCCGCTGATCCATCTCGCCACCTGGCGCAACTCCATCGCGCCCCTGTGCGGCGCTGGCGTGGACCCCGACTGTTACCTGGAAACCCATATCGATCTGGTGCTGCACGGCCTGTGCGCCGGCAAGAAGCCCGACGGAGAACCACGATGACGATGAAACGACTGCGGCCGTTGCTGCTGCCGCTGGCCCTGGCGATGCTGCTGGCGGGATGTTCCAGGCCACCGGAGGCGGAGGCGCCGCCGCGGGCGGTGCTGGTGCGCACGCTGGACGGTGCTGTCGGCACGGCCGCTGCCGAGGTTTATACCGGCGACGTACGGGCACGTTATGAGACGGACCTGGGTTTCCGCATCGGCGGCAAGATCGTTGCCCGCCTGGTGGATGTCGGCGCCCAGGTGAAGCGTGGTCAGCCCCTGGCCCGGCTTGACCCGCAGGATGCCCGGCTTGCTGCCGGCGCCGCGGCGGCCCAGGTGGCAGCGGCGGAGGCCGACCTGGCGCTGGCGAAGGCGGAGTTCGACCGGGCGACCGGCCTGCGCGCGCAGAACTTCATCAGCGCTTCGGCGCTGGACAGCCGCCGCACCTCGCTGCAGGCGGCGGAGGCGAGAGTGCGCCAGGCACGCGCGGAAGCCGCTACTGCGAACAACCAGACCGGCTACACCACGCTGGAGGCGGATGCCGATGGCGTGATCACCAGCGTGACGGCCGAGGCCGGCCAGGTGGTGGCGGCCGGCCAGGCGGTGATGCGGCTGGCGCGGCCGGGTGAGCGGGAGGTGCAGATCTACCTGCCCGAGTCCCGTGTGGGCGCGGTGGCGCCGGGCGCGGAAGTGGAGGTGCGATCCTGGATTTCTCCCGAGCGGCGGTACGCCGGCAAGGTGCGGGAGGTGGCGCCGGCGGCGGACGCGGCAACCCGGACCTACGCGCTGCGGGTGAGCGTGCCCCAGGCGGACGACGCGCTGAAGCTGGGCTCCACCGCCAGCGTCGCGTTCATGCGCGGCGGCGCCGGCCAGATGGTGCTGCCCTCGCCGGCGGTGACCCAGGTGGAGGGCCGCCAGGTGGTGTGGCTGGTGGGCGAGGGCGACGTGGTGCGGCGGGTGCCGGTGGAGGTGGCCAGTTTCCGTGAGGACGGCGTGGTGATCGGCGGCGGCCTGCCGCAGGGCGCGCGGGTGGTGGTGGTCGGCGTGCACAAGCTGATCGAGGGCCAACAGGTGCGGCCGGTGGCGGAAGATGCGCCGGTGGCGCTGGATGTACGTCGATGAGCGGCGGCAAGGCGCCGCTGGAGCGGCGGCATCGCTTCAATGTGTCGGAGTGGGGCTTGTCCCATCCGTCCATGGTGCTTTTCCTGCTGATCGCGCTGACGGTGATCGGCTTGGCGTCCTACACCAAGCTGGGGCAGTCGGAAGATCCGCCCTTCACCTTCAAGGTGATGGTGGTGCGGGCGGAGTGGCCGGGCGCCAGCGCGCGCGAGATGGAGCTGCAGGTCACCGACAAGATCGAGAAGAAGCTGCAGGAGATTCCGCAGCTGGATTTCGTGCGCAGCTTCTCCAAGCCGGGGGTGACGCAGGTCTTCTTCCTGGCGCGGGATTCCACTCCGCCCAGGCAGATGCCGGACGTGTGGTACCAGGTGCGCAAGAAGATAGGCGACATCCGCGGCTCGCTGCCGGAGGGCGTGCAGGGGCCGTATTTCAATGACGAGTTCGGCGACACTTACGGCAACATCTTCGCGCTGGTGGGCGAGGGCGTTTCCCAAGCGGAACTGAAGCGCCACGCCGAGGCCATCCGCAGCGAGCTGCTGCGGGTGCCGGACGTGGCCAAGGTGAGTTTTTTCGGTGAGGAGCCGCAGCGGGTCTTCATCGAGCTCTCCAACACCAAGCTGGCGACCTTCGGCCTGGCGCTGACCGATATCGTCGCCGCGCTGCAGGAGCAGAACGCCAAGGCCGGCGCCGGTTTCTTCGAGACCCGGGACGAGCGCATCTGGCTGCGCCCCAGCGGCCAGTTCGACAGCCTGGAGGCGATCGCCGATACGGTGATCCGCGCCCGCGGCCGCGCCTTCCGCCTGGGCGACGTCGCCGAGGTGAAGCGCGGTTATGCCGATCCGCCGGGCGAGCGCATGCGCTTCATGGGCCAGGAGGCCTTCGGCATCGGCGTCTCCATGCGCGACGGTGGCGACATCGTCGCCCTCGGCCATCACCTGGACGAGGCGGTGAGTCGGGTGGACCGGCAGCTGCCGGTGGGCATCAAGCTGGAGCGGGTGGCGGATCAGCCGCGGGCGGTGCGCGCCTCGGTGGGCGACTTCGTCAAGGTGCTGATCGAAGCGGTGGTGATCGTGATGGCGGTGAGTCTGCTGTCGCTGGGCCTGCGCACCGGCATCGTGGTGCTCATCATCATTCCGGTGGTGCTGGCGATCACCTTCCTGTTCATGCACTTGTTCGACATCGGCCTGCACAAGATCTCGCTGGGGGCGCTGATCATCGCCCTTGGCCTGCTGGTGGACGACGCCATCATCGCGGTGGAGATGATGGCCACCAAGATGGAGCAGGGCTGGGAGCGGGTGAAGGCGGCGAGCTTCGCCTACACCTCCACCGCCATGCCCATGCTCTCCGGCACGCTGGTGACCGCGGCGGGCTTCCTTCCCATCGCCACCGCCGCCTCGGCCACCGGCGAATACACCCGCTCCATCTTCCAGGTGACGGTGATCGCGCTGCTGGTGTCCTGGGTGGCGGCGGTGCTGTTCGTGCCCTACCTCGGCTACCACCTGCTGCCGGACTTTGCCGCCAACCGCGGCAAGCCTTCCTGGTTCGCCAGGCTGGCAGGGCGTTTCTCGCCACGGCTGGGCCAGCGGCTGGCGGAGCGTTCCGCCCATGCCTTCGACCAGCACGATGAGCATGCCATCTACCACACCGCCTTCTACGTGCGCTTCCGCTCGCTGGTCGACTGGTGCGTCGGCCACCGCTGGATCGTCATCGTGGTGACGCTGCTGCTCTTCGTCGGCTCGCTGGCGGTGTTCGGCCGCTTCGTGCCGCAGCAGTTCTTCCCGGACTCGACCCGGCCGGAACTGCTGGTGGACCTGCGCCTCACCGAAGGCGCCTCCCACCAGGCGACCGACCGGGAGGTGAAGCAACTGGAGCATTTCCTCGACCAGCAGCAGGGCATCGAGAACTATGTCGCCTGGCTGGGCACCGGCAGCCCGCGCTTCTACTTGCCGCTGGATCAGCAACTGCCGCAGACCAACTTCGCCCAGTTCGTCATCCTCACTACCGGCCTGACCGAGCGCGAGGCACTGCGCAGCGCGCTGATCCGCCACTTTGCCGAGCAGCCCGGCGGCGTGCAGGCGGTGATCAACCGGCTGGAGAACGGCCCGCCGGTGGGGTTCCCGGTGCAGTACCGGGTGAGCGGCTTCGATGTGGACAAGATGCGCGAGATTGCCCACCAGGTGGCGACGGTGATGCGGGCGGACAGCCGCCTCTCCAACGTGCAGCTGGACTGGGAGGAGCCCTCCAAGACCGTGCGCTTGCGCATCGACCAGGACAAGGCGCGCCTGCTCGGCATCTCCAGCCAGGACATCTCCAACCTGCTGGCGACCTCGCTGCAGGGCACCACGGTGACCCAGTACCGCGAAGGCACCGAGACCATCTCGGTGGTGCTGCGCGGCGCCGAGTCCGAGCGGGTGCATCTGGGCCTGCTGCCCGACCTCGCCATTCCAACGCCTGGTGGCCGCAGCGTGCCGCTGGCGCAGGTGGCGACGCCGGAGTATGGCTTCGAGGACGGCGTGATCTGGCGCCGCAACCGGGTGCCGACGGTGACGGTGCGGGCCACCCTCTACGGCACGGTGCAACCGGCGGTGATCGTCGCCCAGCTGCAACCCCGCATCGACGAAATCGCCAGGGCCACGCCGCTGGGCTTCCATGTAGACGTCGGCGGTTCGGTGGAGGAGAGCAGCAAGGGCGGTTCCTCGGTGGCCGCCGGCGTGCCGCTGTTCATCCTCACCGTGCTCACGGTGCTGATGCTGCAGCTGCAGAGCTTCTCCCGCACCGCCATGGTGGTGCTCACCGCGCCGCTGGGCATGATAGGCGTCACCGCCTTCCTGCTCGCCTTCAACAAGCCCTTCGGCTTCGTCGCCATGCTGGGCACCATCGCGCTGTCGGGCATGATCATGCGCAACTCGGTGATCCTGGTGGACCAGATCCAGCAGGACATGGCCGCCGGCCATACGCCCTGGCATTCCATCGTCGAATCCACCGTGCGCCGCTTCCGCCCCATCATGCTCACCGCGGCGGCGGCCATCCTGGCGATGATCCCGCTGTCGCGCAGCGCCTTCTTCGGGCCGATGGCGGTGGCCATCATGGGCGGGCTGACGGTGGCCACGCTGCTCACCATGCTGTTCCTGCCGGCGCTGTACGCCGCCTGGTACCGGGTGCGCAAGACGCCGGACGACGAGGCCGAGATGCGCGAAGGGGCGACGGCATGAAAGCATGCGCCGGAGGCCGTCGGTGGCAGGGGACTGCGCTAGAATGCGAAGGTTTTTCTTCAGATTCGCTATCGACTAGCGTGTCACCAGCCTGCGACGGGAGCCCAAGATGAATTTCGAGAAAGCGCGCTTCAACATGGTCGAGCAACAGATCCGCCCCTGGGAGGTGCTGGATCCGGATGTGCTGGACCTCCTGATGACCGTAAAGCGCGAGGAATTCGTGCCCGCGGCCGCCCGTTCCCTGGCCTTCGCCGATGTGGAGATCCCCATCGGCTGTGGCCAGGTCATGCTGAAGCCAGTGATCGAAGGCAAGATCCTGCAGGCGCTGCAACTGCATCGCTCCGACTCGGTGCTGGAGATCGGCGCCGGCTCCGGCTACTTCGCCGCCCTGCTGGCCGCGCGTACCGAGTGGGTGCGCACGGTGGAGATCGAGCCGGCGCTGGTCCGCTTCGCCCATGACAACCTCGCGCGCTATGGCGTGGAGAACGTGATCGTCGAGGAAGGCGATGCGGTGCCGGGCTGGGCCAGCCGGGCGCCCTACGACGTCATCGTCGTCTCCGGCGGCCTGCCGGAGGTGCCGAAATCGCTGCTGGAACAGCTCAAGGTCGGCGGCCGCCTGTTCGCCTTCGTCGGCAGCATGCCGGTGATGAAGGCGCGCCTCATCACCTGCGAGGCCGAAGGCCGCTTCCGCACCGAAGATGTTTTCGAAACCCTGGTGCCCATGCTGCGCAACACGCCGCCGCAGGACACTTTCCGCTTCTGAAGGACGCCATGCGCCAGATCACGCCCGTCGAACTCGCCGACTGGATCGGCAACCCCGAAAAGACCCCGCCCTTGCTGCTGGACGTGCGTGAGCCCTGGGAATTCCAGCTGTGCCACATCGCCGGTTCCGAGCCCATGCCCATGGGCACGGTGCCGGCCCGCATGGCGGAGCTGGACCCGGAGCGGGAAACCGTGGTGATCTGCCACCACGGCGGGCGCAGTGCGCAGGTGTGCATGTACCTGGAGCACCAGGGCTACGGCAAGGTGATCAACCTTGCCGGCGGCGTGGCCGGATGGGCCGCCCGCGTCGATCCCTCCATGCCGCAATACTGAGGCGGAGGCCGCGATGAAACGTGCGCTGGCTATCGGCCTGGCTGCTTTCTTTTCGTCCGGCGCAGATGCGGCGGACCTGATGCAGATCTATCGGGAGGCGGTGGCGAATGATGCCAAGTTCGCCTCCGCGCGGGCGCAGTACGAGGCCGGGCAGGAGAAGGTGATCCAGGGCCGTGCCGGCCTGCTGCCCAATATCGGCGCCTCCGCCAACACCACCTGGAACGACGTCGAGGCCAGCACCAGCGCCGGTTCCGTCAGCCGCAACTACAACAGCAACGGCTACACGGTGCAGCTCACCCAGCCGCTGTTCCGCTGGCAGAACTGGGTGCAGTACAAGCAGGGCGAGTTGCAGACGGCGCTGGCCGAGAGCCAGTTCGGGCAGGCGCGGCAGGATCTGATCCTGCGGGTGGCGGAAGCCTATTTCAACGTGCTCAACGCACAGGACACGCTGGACTCGGTGGTCCAGCTGCGTACCGCCGCCGCGGAGCAGCTGGAGCTGGCGAAGAAGAGCTTCGAGGTTGGCACCGTCACCATCACCGACGTGCATGAAGCGCAGTCGCGCTTCGACCTCGCCTCGGCGCAGGAGATCGCCGCCGGCAACGAGTTGGACGTGCGCCGGCAGACGCTGGCCCAGGTCATCGGCCGCGAGCCGGAGCCGCTGGCCGGACTGCGCACCGGCGTTGGCCTGCAGCGGCCGCAGCCGGATGAGATTGCTGCCTGGGTGCGTGCGGCCGAGCAGGACAGCTTCGGCGTACAGGCGCAGCAGCTGAGCCGCGAGATCGCGGGCCGGGAAGTGGAGCGGGCGCGTGCCGGCCATCTGCCGACGGTGGACCTGGTCGCCACCCGCGGCAACAACGCCCGCCCCTCGGTTTCCACCGACCGCAGCGAAGGCACGACCATAGGGCTGCAGCTCACCGTGCCGCTCTACCAGGGCGGCGGCATTTCCTCCCAGGCCAGGGAGGCCGCAGCGCTGAAGGTGAAGGCGGATGCCGACCTGGAAGACGCGCGCCGCAGCGCCGCGCTTGCCGCCCGCCAGTCCTACCTCGGTGTTACCAGCGGCATGGCCCAGGTGCGCGCGCTGGAAGCGGCGCGAGTGTCTTCCACCTCGGCGCTGGAAGCGAACAAGCTGGGCTACGAAGTCGGCGTGCGCATCAACATCGATGTACTGAACGCCCAGACCCAACTGGCGGATACGCTGCAGCAGCTTTCCCGTGCGCGCTACGACACGCTGCTCGCCCAACTCCGCCTGAAAGCCGCCGCCGGCGCATTGGGCGAGGGCGACGTGCAGGCGATCAACGCGCTGCTGGGGCAGTGAGTTTCCCGGCCGGCTGAGTCTGGCTGGCCGCAGTTTTTCCCACGCAGTTTTGCCGATATTCCGCCCCGTTGCATGGGCGGATGCCGCGCAGGCGGTCGGCTCCCGCCTAGGTCAGTTCCGCCTGTTCCAGCATGGCTTGTAGAACCGCCACGGTGCGCGCAGTCGCGCCGCGGTGGGCCAGCGAGAACTGGGCGCCGGCCTGCGCCATGCGAGCGCGGCGATCCGGATCGCCCAGCAGCGCCAGTGCTTCCCTTACCCCTGACTCCGCATCCGGCTGCCGCAGCGCGGCGCCGGCGGCAATCGCCTGCTCCGCCACCTGCAGGAAGTTGTAGGTGTGCGGGCCGAGCAATACCGGCGTGCCCATCGCGCAGGCCTCGATCGGGTTCTGCCCGCCGAAGGGTAGCCAGCTGCCGCCGATGAGGGCGACGTCCGCCGCGGCGTAATAGGCGAACATTTCCCCCATCGAGTCGCCCAGCCATACCCGGGTGTCGGCGGCGACCGGGGCGTTGTCGCTGCGGCGTTGCAGTTTCAGCCCGCGGGACTGGATCAGCCTGGCGACCTCGTCGAAACGCTGGGGGTGGCGGGGCACGAGCGCCAGCAGCACGTCGGCGGCGGCGTGCTGCTTGAAGGCCTCCAGCAGCAGCGCTTCTTCGCCATCGCGGGTGCTGGCGGCCAGCAGCACCGGGCGCTGGTCGAAGCCGCTGCGGAATTGCCGGGCGAGTTCCAGCTGTGCCACAGGCGGAGTGATGTCGAACTTGATGCTGCCGGTGACGGCTGGTTGCGGTGCGCCGAGCGCCTTCAGCCGGCGGGCGTCGTCTTCGGTCTGTGCCGCCACCGCGGACAGCGCCCCCAGCGTGAGTTCGCTCAGTGCGGGCAGGCGGGCGTAGCGCCGGGCGGAGAGCTCGGACAGCCGGGCGTTGACCAGTGCCACCGGCACGCCCTGCCGCCGGCAGGTAGCGAGCAGGTTGGGCCACAGCTCGGTCTCCATGATCACGCCGAAGCGCGGGCGGAAATGGCGCAGGAAGCGCGCCGACAGCCAGCCCAGGTCGTAAGGCAGGTAGGCGCGCAGCACCCGCGGCTCCTTGCCGAACAGCGCTTCCGCCGTCTCCCGGCCAGTGGGCGTCATCTGGGTGAGGAGCACGCCGTGGTCCGGCCAATGCGCCAGCAGCGCCCGCAGCAGCGGTTCTGCCGCGCGGGTTTCGCCCACGGACACTGCGTGCACCCAGATCAGCTTTTCCAGTGGTTTTCCGGCGTAGCGGCCGAAGCGTTCGCCCCAGTGCCTCAGGTAATCCGGTTGTCGGCGCGCCCGCCACAGCAGGCGGAGCAGCACGAAGGGGAGGGCGAGGAGCCAGAGCAGGGTGTAGGGCAGGCGGGCGGACATCGGCAGCAGCGGGAAAGGCGAGCGTAGAGTATAGCGGCGGGCTGGCGGGGCACGTTTGCAGCCGGGCCGGGCTTGCCTCCGCCCGCTGGTCGGAATCATGCGGCAGGCCGTGGGCGGGAAGGGCTGGAAGGCAGGGGCGCGGTGGCATCCCGGTCATGGCACTGTGCGATAATCCCGCGCTTTCAATCTCCTGCGATGAATCGGTCATGAAAGTTCTCGTCACCGGTGCGGCCGGCTTCATCGGCATGCATACCTCGGAACGTCTGCTTGCCCGTGGCGACGAAGTCGTCGGCCTGGACAACCTGAACGATTACTACGATCCGCGCTTGAAGGAGAGCCGGCTCGCCCGCCTGTCGCCGAATCCGGCGTTCCGTTTCGTGCGTATGGACGTGGCCGACCGGGCCGGCATGGAGCAGCTGTTCGCCGACGAGAAATTCGACCGCGTGATCCACCTCGCCGCCCAGGCCGGGGTGCGCTACTCGCTGCAGAATCCCCACGCCTACATCGACAGCAACCTGGTGGGCTTCACCAACATCCTGGAGGGCTGCCGCCACAGCAAGGTGCAGCACCTGGTGTATGCCAGCAGTTCCAGCGTCTATGGCGGCAACACCAAGATGCCCTTCTCCGAGCACGACAGCGTGGACCATCCGGTCAGCCTGTACGCGGCAACGAAGAAGGCCAACGAGCTGATGGCGCACACCTACAGCCATCTCTACGGCCTGCCGACGACCGGTCTGCGCTTTTTCACCGTCTATGGCCCCTGGGGCCGGCCGGACATGGCGCTGTTCCTGTTCACCAAGGCCATCCTGGAAGGGCGCCCGATAGACGTCTTCAACCACGGCAAGATGAAGCGCGACTTCACCTACATCGACGACATCGTCGAGGGTGTGATCCGCACGCTGGATCGCATCGCCGAGCCGGACGCCGGCTTCAACGCCGACCAGCCGGACCCGGGCCGCAGCAATGCGCCTTACCGTGTGTTCAACATCGGTAACAACAATCCGGTGGAGTTGATGGGCTTCATCGAGGCCATCGAGCAGACGCTGGGCAAGACCGCGGAGAAGAACTTCCTGCCGCTGCAGGACGGCGACGTGCCGGCCACCTATGCCGACACCGACGAACTCAACGCCTGGACCGGCTTCGTACCGGCGACTAGCGTGAGCGAGGGCGTGGGGCGCTTCGTGCGCTGGTACCGCGAGTATTACCGGGCTTGAAGCCGTTCTTGAAGCCGTGTTGCCGGGTGTTGACCGGGAGCCCGGGTTGAGCGTCTGCACATGTTGAGTTGGGAAGTCGGCCTCGCCTTGACGGTCGCTTTTCTGGCGGCATTGGGTCTGACCGGGATGCTGCGGCGCTATGCACTGGCGCGCAGCCTGCTGGACGTACCGAATGCGCGCAGCTCCCACACGGTTTCGACACCGCGGGGCGGTGGACTCGCCATCGTCGTGGTCTTCCTCGGTGCGCTGGTATGCCTGTATCTGGGTGGCAGGCTGGCCCCTGCACCGGCGCTGGCCATGCTCGGCGCCGGGGGGCTGATCGCCGCCATCGGTTTCTTCGACGACCACGGCCACATTCCCGCGCGCTGGCGCTTGCTGGTCCATTTCTCCGCTGCGGCCTGGGTGCTCTATTGCCTGGGCGGGTCGCCTAGGCTGCAGGTGCCCGGGACGGTGCTCGATCTGGGCATCTGGGGCAGCGTGCTGATGGTCTTCGGCCTCGTGTGGCTGACCAACCTCTACAACTTCATGGACGGCATAGACGGCATCGCCAGCGTGGAGGCCATCTGCGTCGGCCTTGGCGGCGCCGTCCTGTTCTGGCTGGTCGACGTGCCCACGCTGCTTGCGCCGGCCTTGCTGCTGGCCGCAGCCGTCGCAGGGTTCCTGTGGTGGAATTTCCCGCCGGCACGCATCTTCATGGGCGATGCAGGCAGCGGCTTCCTTGGCGCGATGCTGGGGACGATGGCGTTGATCGCAGGCCATGCCGCGCCCCAACTGCTATGGGCATGGCTGATCCTGCTGGGCGTCTTCATCGTCGACGCGACCTGGACCCTGCTGCGGCGCCTGTTGCGTGGCGAAAAGGTCTACGAGGCGCACCGCAGCCATGCCTACCAGGCAGCTTCACGGCGCTATGGCCGTCATCTGCCGGTTACGCTGGCAGTGGGCGTGATCAATCTGTTCTGGCTGTTTCCGCTTGCGGCGCTGGTGACAACGGGGCGGCTGGAGGGAGTGCCCGGATTGGGGTTGGCCTATGCGCCCCTGATCGCGCTGGCTGTGTATTGTGATGCGGGCGGCAGGACGGCCGGATGATGTTTCAAGACATGCATCCTGAATGGTTCTGTTCCGGCGTGGGTTAGAATCCCGGGCTTCCGTTTTCCACAACGCACGGCTGCCGCACCCACCCATGACCCTGAGCGGTTCAAATCGCATTGCGCTGGTGTTCCTGTTCGATCTGGCCGCGGCATTGGCGGCCTGGATCGGAGGCTTCTTGCTGCGCTTCAATTTCGAGTGGCCGGCAGGGTATGGGCAGGCGATCGCTCTCGGCGCGGGGGTGTTGTTGCCGGTACATGGGTTTGCGTGCTGGCGGGCGGGGCTTTACCGCGGATTGTGGGTGTTTGCCAGCCTTCCCGATCTCAAGCGCGTGCTTACGGCGGTCGGCTTTTCGACCTGCATCGTCGTGCTCTATACCGCGCTGTACCGGCAGCCGCCGGTGGTTCCCCGCTCTCTGGTCGTGCTTTATCCGCTATTGCTTGTTGCCGTCATGGCCGGCGGCAGGGCCGCTTACCGGATGTGGAAAGAGCACCGCCTCTATGGTGCGCTGATCGCCCAGGGCAAGCCGGTGGTGGTGGTTGGCGCAGGGCGAGGCGGAGCCATGCTGGCCCGGGAGTTGGAGCGCAGCGCCGACTGGCGGGTGGTGGCGCTGGTGGATGACGATACCTCCATGTGGGGGCGCGAACTGGGCGGGCACCGGGTCGCGGGCGGGGTGGATTCCCTGCCGGAGGTGCTGGCGGCGGAGAAGGCGCGGCACGTCATCCTGGCGCTGCCTTCGGCCGCACGTGAGACCAGCCGGCGCGCGGCAGACCTTGCAGTGCAAGCAGGTGCCCAGGTTTTCACCGTGCCGGGTCTGGAGGACGTCATGAGCGGCAGGGTGGCCTTGTCTGCGATGCGGCCGGTGCAGATCCAGGATCTGCTTGGTCGCGAGCCGGTGAGGATAGATACCGAGCATGTACAGGGCATGCTGGCTGGCCGTAGCGTGCTGGTTACCGGGGCCGGCGGCTCCATCGGCAGCGAGTTGTGCCGCCAGCTGGCCCGCTTTCAGCCCAGGCAGCTTGTGTTGTTCGAGGCGAGCGAGCTCGCGCTGTACACGCTGGAGCAGTGGTTCGCCACCCACCGCAAGGATGTCTCCATCGTGCTGCTGGCCGGGGATGTGAAAGACGCCGCCCGGCTGGAAGAGGTGTTCGCCCAATATGCTCCGGAGGTGGTCTTCCATGCCGCCGCCTACAAGCATGTGCCACTGATGGAGGTGGGCAACGCCTGGCAGGCGGTGCGCAATAACGTGTTCGGCACCTGTCGGGTCGCCGAATGCGCTGCGCGCCATCGGGTGGAGCGCTTCGTGCTGATCTCCACCGACAAGGCGGTCAATCCTACCAACGTCATGGGCGCCACCAAGCGGCTCGCCGAAATGGTCTGCCAGGCCTTCCATGCCCGGGGGGGGAGCACTCGCTTCCAGATGGTGCGCTTCGGCAACGTGCTGGGCAGTACCGGCAGCGTGATTCCCAAGTTCCAGGAGCAGATTGCCCGCGGCGGCCCGGTGACGGTGACCCACCCCGAGATCAACCGCTATTTCATGTCCATCCCGGAGGCAGCCCAACTGGTGCTGCAGGCTGCGGCCATGGGCAGCGGCGGCGAGATCTTCGTGCTCGACATGGGCGAGCCGGTAAAGATCGTGGACCTGGCGCGCAACATGATCCGCCTCTCCGGCTACAGCGAGAGCGAGGTCCGCATCGAGTTCACCGGCTTGCGGCCTGGCGAGAAACTCTACGAAGAGTTGCTCGCCGATGCCGAGGAAACGCTGGAGACCCCGCACCCCAAGCTGCGCATTGCCCGGTCGCGGGCGGTGCAGGAGCGTTTCCTCGCAGACCTGCTGGCCTGGCTGGCGCAGGAGGTGCCGGTTCCGGATGAAGGGGTCCGGCAAGCTCTGAAGGCATGGATTCCGGAATATGTCCCCAGCGGCGGAGGCCGGCCGAGCTTGAAGGTGATTGCCAATTCCGAAGCCGGGCGGATGAAGCGGGTGAGCTGAGGCATGGCGACTTACGCGATTGGTGACATCCAGGGCTGCCACCAGCCCTTGCTGGCCCTGCTCGAGCGTTGCGCCTTCGACCCCGTGCGTGATCGCCTGTGGGTGGTGGGAGATCTGGTGAATCGCGGTCCCGACTCCCTACAGGTGCTGCGTTTCCTCCGCGGCCTGGGGCCTGCCGCCACCGTCGTCCTCGGCAACCATGACCTTTACTTGCTGATGGTCGCGGCCGGCTATGCACGCCGGGAGAAGGACGACACCTTGTTCCAGGTGCTGGAGGCGCCGGATCGCGACGCCTTGCTGACCTGGCTGGCATCCTGCCCGCTGATGCACGTGGAGGGCGACTACGCGCTGCTGCATGCGGGTCTCCTGCCCGGCTGGACCGTGGCCCGGGCGCTGGCACTGGCAGAAGAGGTAGGCCAGGCTCTGCGGGGGCCCGAGAGGCTCAAGTTGCTGCAGAGCCTGCCGGGGAACCAGCCGGATGGCTGGCGGGAGAATCTCAAGGGCTGGGATCGCCTCCGGGTGGTCGTCAATGCGCTCACCCGCATGCGCTTCTGCTCCCCGGAGGGCGAGATGACGCTGCGCGCCAAGGGACCGCCGGACAAGGCGCCCCCTGGGGCGGTGCCCTGGTTCCGGGCGCCAGGGCGGCTGTCCCGCACCCATACGGTCGTCTGCGGGCACTGGTCGGCGCTGGGTTTCTATCGCGGCGACGGCGTGATCGCGCTGGATTCAGGCTGTGTCTGGGGGGGCAAGCTGACCGCGGTCCGGTTGGAGGACGGCGAGGTCTTCCAGGTTCAGGGCTGAGCGGCGGCGCTTGCCTCGGGCGCTTCTGCCGCGGCAGCGGATGCTGTGGCGAGCGGGTCGTTCAACGCCGCCATCCGGATGATGTCGGCTCGCGCCGTTTCGGCCAGGTCCCGGCGGTTGCGTGTTGCGGTCTCCATCGGCGCGGCCGCGCATAGATGCGCGGTGAGGCGGCGGTGGGCGAGGATGTTGGCCAGGCAGGCCCCCAGGCTGAGATCGCCATCGTAGGCCGGCGCCGCGGTGCGGCGCCCCTCGCCGTCGAGGTAGGAAATCGCGAGTGCTTGTACCGGCCGCCCGGCGGAGACCGCCGGCTGCAGCAGCGCAGCGTGGAAATGGAGCACCTGGCTGCCATCGGTCGTCGTTCCTTCCGGAAATACCGCGACGTTGCGGCCCATGCCGAGCACATGGTCTATCTCCTGGTTCACGATGCGGGCATGCCCGCGACTGCCGCGTCGCAGGAAGATGGTGCTGTTGCGTGCCGCCAGCCAGCCGATCAACGGCCAGCCGCGCACTTCTGCCTTGGAGACGAAGGCGCTGGGCGCAACGGCGTTGATGACGTAGATGTCCAGCCAAGAAACATGGTTGGCCACCAGCAGCGCGCCCGGCTGTGGCAGCCCGTCATGGCTGAGCTTGATTCCCAGGATTTTCAGCAGGCGCCGCGACCAGCGCTGCCGTAGCCTGTCCTGCTGCCTCTCGGTGCAGAAGCGATAGCGCAGCGCGATCGTGAGCGCGCCCTGGAGGATGTGCAGGCCGAGGCACAGGCTGCGCCAGCCGCGCAGCAGGGCAGGGCTGGTGTTGGAGGAGGATGGCCGGCGGGAGGAGGAGGCAGTCGGCGCGGTATTCAGTCCTGGCGTCCCATGAAGTGTTTGGCGTAGCGGCCGTCCAGTTGGGCCATTGGCAGCAGGATGGGCAGGTCGGCAGTGTTGAAGTCCGGATCCCAGGCAGGCTCGCCGCAAACCCAGGCGCCGGCGCGCAGGTAACCCTTGATCAGCGGCGGCGCATCAGTTGGCAGGTCAGCGCGCAGCGAGGCCAGCGGCAGGGGGCAGCGGGGAAAGACGCGGTACTCGAGCGGCGAGAGGTGCGCGTCCTGCAGCCGATTATACAAGCTGGCCGCGGCATGCCCGCCGTCTGCCATGCTCACCGAGGCGCAGCCGATGAGGTAGGTGTAGCCGTTCTCGCGCATGTAGCGGGCGAGGCCGGCCCACAGCAGGGTGATGACCGCGCCGCTGCGGTAGTCGGCGTCTATGCAGGAGCGGCCGATTTCCACCAGCTGCGGGCGTAGGTGTTGCAGGCGGGTGAGGTCGAACTCGTTCTCTGAGTAGTAGCCGCCGACCTTGCGCGCGGCGGCCGGCGGCAGGATGCGATAGGTGCCGACGATGCGGCCGGCGTCTTCATCGCGCACGATCAGGTGGTCGCAGTAGGGATCGTAGATGTCGCGATCCACGCCCGGTGTGCGGCTGGGCAGGCGGGCGCCCATCTCTTCGCCGAATACCCGGTAGCGCAGCTTCTGGGCTTCCAGTATCTCGGTCTCGCAGGTAGCGATCCCGACGTGCAGATTGCGTCCGGGGCGTTGCGCGATTGACTGGCTCTTCTGCAGCATGGCGAGGTTCCTTTGCCTCTGTGGGTGCCGGCATTTTCGAAAGCGTGCATTGCGCCGCAGTGACGCGGTGGTTACGCCGATGTGACGCTGCCGGCGCGTGCGGACGTCACCGAAACGTCACTGCGCCGTCATGGTGCTGTCGCCCCTGGCGTTCAGGCTGCGACGCATGGACGATCCGCTCTCCCTGCAGCACCTCTCCAGCGCCGCGAGGCAACTGCGCGTCGCAGTGGTCACCGAGACCTATCCGCCGGAGGTCAACGGCGTGGCGATGACCACCGGCCGGCTGGTCGACGGCCTCCTTGCCCTGGGGCACCGGGTGCAGCTCATCCGGCCGCGCCAGGGCGCAGAGGACAGGGCCGCTGTGGGGGAGAGCTTCGAAGAGGTGCTGGCGCGGGGGCTGCCGATTCCGCGCTATAACCACCTGAGGATGGGGTTGCCGGCACGGAGCGCCCTGACCCGCATGTGGTCCTTGCGCCGGCCGGACGTGGTGCAGGTCGTGACGGAAGGCCCCCTGGGCTGGTCCGCGGTGGCCGCCGCGCGCAAGCTGCGGCTGCCGGTGGTGACCGAGTTCCACACCAATTTCCATACCTACAGCCGGTACTACGGCATTGGCTGGCTGAAGCAGCCGGTGGCTGCCTATCTGCGGCGCTTCCACAACAAGGGCTGCTTGTGCCTGGCGCCCACGCCGACGCTGGCCGAGGAACTGAGAGCGGGCGGCATCCGCAGGGTGGAGGTGGTGGCGCGGGGCGTGGATACCGGTTTGTTCACTCCGGCGCGACGCGACGAGGCCCTGAGGCGCAGCTGGGGTGCGAGGCCTGACACGCTGGTGCTGGCAGTGGTGGGCCGGGTGGCGCCGGAAAAGAACCTCGGGCTGGCATTGCGGGCCTATGCCGCACTCCGGGTACGGCAGCCCGACGTGCGCCTGCTCATCGTTGGCGATGGTCCATCGAGGGCGGAACTGGCGCGTGCAGAGCCGGATGCCATCTTTGCCGGCATGCGCAGCGGTGCGGATCTCGCCGCCCATTACGCCAGCGCTGACCTCTTCCTCTTCCCCAGCCTCACCGAGACCTTCGGCAACGTCACCACCGAGGCGCTCGCCAGTGGGCTGCCGGTGGTCGGCTTCGATTATGCCGCCGCCGGGGAGCGAGTACGCAATGGCGTAAACGGCTGGCTGGCCGCGCCGGAGGACGAGGGCGCCTTCATCGCTGCCGTCTGCCGCCTGGGGCTGGACCGGCATGCCTGCCAGGAGATGGCGAGGGCCGCCCGGGCCAGCGTGATGGATGCCGATTGGGCTGCGGTGAGCGGCCGCCTGGCGAGCCTGCTTGAGGGCGAAGTGGACGCCCACGAGGGCAGGACGGCGGCTGGTGGGCGGGTGGCGACGGCCTGAAGGCGCGGGCCGCGCGGCAAGCGCCGTTTTCCGGCCGCCGCCTATAATGCCGGATCTTCACCTCAGCAAGGTCCGACATGTCCATCCTCGTCTGCGGCTCGATGGCTTATGACTCGATCATGGTTTTCCATGATCGCTTCAAGAACCACATCCTGCCCGAGCAGATCCACATCCTGAACCTCTCCTTCCTGGTGCCGGAGATGCGACGGGAGTTTGGCGGCTGCGCCGGCAACATCGCCTACAACCTCCGCCTGCTCGGCGCCGATCCGCTGATCGTGGCGACGGTGGGCGACGATGCCGCTCCCTACTTCAAGCACCTGGACGAGCTTGGCCTGCGGCGCAACCACGTGCGCCAGGTGGAGGGCAGCTTCACCGCCCAGGCCTTCATCACTACCGATCTGGACGACAACCAGATCACCGCCTTTCACCCGGGCGCGATGATGCATTCCCAACTCAACCAGGTGGCTGATATTCCCGGCGCTAGCCTGGGCATCGTCTCGCCCGACGGACCGGAGGGCATGCTGGCCCATGTCGAGGGCTTTGCTGCCGGTGGTGTGCCCTTCGTCTTCGACCCGGGTCAGGCCCTGCCCATTCTCAGCGGCGAGCAGCTGCTGCGCTGCCTGAAACTGGCCCGGTACTGCACGGTCAACGATTACGAAGCCCGCCTGATGAGCGAGAAGACCGGTCGCTCCATCGCCGAGATGGCCGCGGAGGTGAAAGCGCTGGTGGTGACCTTGGGTGGCGACGGTTCGCAGATCTACGTGGACGGCGAATGCATCCAGATCCCGGCGGTGAAGGCGGATGCGATTGCCGACCCCACCGGCTGCGGTGACGCCTACCGCGCTGGTCTGCTCTACGGGCTGGCTCAAGGTTGGGACTGGACGCGGACGGGTCGCCTGGCAGCGGTGATGGGGGCGATCAAGATCGCCAGCCGCGGGCCGCAGAACCATCGTCCCTCGCGGGAAGACATTGCCGAGCGTTACCGCTCGGCCTTCGGAGAATTGCCATGGTAGTCGGGAAATCCCTCAGGAGCCGCGCCTTGCTGGGCGCCTTGATCGCAGTGCTGACGCTCTCGGGCTGCGCTTCCGGCCTGGGGGGCGGAACCTATTCGCGCGGCGAGGCGCGGCGGACGATGGTGGTGCAGTTCGGCACCATCGAGTCGGTGCGCATGGTGCAGCTGGAAGGCACCAAGACGCCGGTGGGCACTGTCGCTGGCGCGGCGGTTGGCGGTATCGCTGGCAGCTCGGTGGGCGGCAACCGCGGCTCGGCCATCGGTGCGGTGCTGGGTGCGGTAGCCGGCGGTCTGGCCGGCTCGGCCATCGAGGAAGGCGTGACGCGCACCCAGGGCGTCGAGGTGACGGTGCAGCTGGAAAGCGGCCAGTACCTCGCGGTGGTGCAGGAGGATGGCGGCGAGCAGTTCCGCCCCGGCGAGCGGGTGCGCATCCTGCGTGACGCCGGTACCACGCGGGTCACCCGCTGAAGCTGCCGCTGCGGCCGGGCATGGTTGTCCGGCCGCAGTGTTTTTCCGCGGGGCTCCTCGACCCGTCCGGTCCCTGGTCTCAGCCGAACAGGACCAGTCCCCACACCAGTGTCAGATTGAGCAGCGCCAGCAGCACAGCAGCGCTGCCGATGTCTTTTGCCCGTTTGGCCAATTGGTGACGCTCCAGCGACACCCGGTCCACCGTCGCCTCCACCGCAGAGTTCAGCAACTCCACGATCAGCATCAGCAGCGTGCTGCCGATCAGCAGCGCCTTGCCGGTGCCGTCGGTGGGCATGAAGAAGGCGAGGGGAATCAGTATCGCTGCCAGCAGGCATTCCTGGCGGAACGCGTCTTCATGCCGCAGGGCGGCGCGCAGTCCGGCGAGGGAGTAATGGAAGGCGTTCCAGATCCGCTTGATTCCCGTTTTTCCCTTGAAGGGGCTTTCTGGCGGGAGGGGGGCGTGAGGGTCCATTGAGTGTGTTCTGTCGGGGGTAGGGCGTGGGCCGTGCAGTATCGGCCCTGGTGATTACGGCGGCTTGACGCTGGAGGGCTCACGCGTCGGGGAGAGAAAGGGCCGGCCTCGCTCAGGGGTAGAAGAGATAGACCCGGTAGCCGGTAGGAACCAAGCCGGGGGCGTCAAAGGGCAGGCGCAGGCTGATGTCGCCCCGGCCGGGGAGGCCGCTGGGCAGGCGCTCCGGCGGCGCCCATTCTTCGGGGGCCAGCACCCGCCGGACCATGGGGTTGTCGGCGGCGTCGGTCAAGGTGAGCTCCAGGTGCGGCCATGCCTGGGTGTAAGCCGCGTGGTTCTTCACCGTGGCATAGAGGATGTAGCGCCCCGGGCGGCCGGGTTCGGACTGAAGTTCGGCGTTGATGTTGAGCTTGTCGGCGGCCTGGGGCAGCGGCATGGCGCATTCCAGGTGCTGGCAGGCGGCGACCAGCAGAGGGCGCAGGCCCGGCAGTTCGCGGGCGATGTCGAGGCGGAAAATGTAGATCGCCTGGGCGGCGAGCCCTATCGCCAGCGCGCTGGAGAGGAAGCTGAGCACCGTGCGCTGCACCCGTTGGCTGCCGGGGGCCGGGCCGTAGGCCTTGTCCAGGCGGTCGAGGTCCGGGCCAGAGTCCGCGGGGGCGCCGTGCTCGGCTTCCGCTTGCTCCAGCAGGGGCTCGTCGTCTGCCCCAGCGGCTGGCGTTCTGTCCTCAGGCGTTTCCGCCGGAGCGGCTTCGCCGGGCTCGGCGCGCGGGGCGTTGCGGCGCCCGGGGTAGGGGCGGCGTTCGCTACGGATGACTTCCGGCGCCGCCGGCGGTAGCGCCGCTGAGGATTCTGCTGGCAGGGCAGGCGCGGCCTCTCCGAAGGTCGGCTCGATGAAATCCTGGAGAGGGGGAAAAGGCGGCGCTTGATTGGGCACGGGGCCCCGGAAGGCTGGCGGCTCCTCCTGTGGTTCGGCAGGAAGGTCCACCGGCTCCAGGCGCAAGGCCTCGGGCTGATTCGTCCGCGTGTGGGCCGGCGGGGCGTCAGGAGCCGGCATGGCGGGTTGCCAGGGGGCGAAGGATGGCTCCTCCTCATGGCGTGGCGCGGCCTGCGTCCACACCGGCTCCTGGCGCTCTGGCAGCAGAGACTCCGGAACCTCGAAATCCAGATCGTTGAACGAGGTCTCGGCCGGCGCAGAGAGCGGCGTCGGCGGGGGCGTTTCGGGAGCCGTGCCTTCGACCTTCACTTCTGCCGCTACGTCTGACGGTGTTTCGGCGCTATCGCCGATACGATGGGCGAGGGCGTTGAAAGGGTTGAAGCAATGGCCGCAGCGGACTTCGCCTCGCCGCGCCTGCACCTGCTCCGGGCGCAGCCGGAACACCGTCTGGCAGGCCGGGCAGCGCGTGAGCATCATGGTCGGCCGGCCCTTACCGCTGTCCTTCCAGGCGGACCCAGCCGTCCAGGCTGGCGCCGACTTTCAGCGCAATGTAGGGCGCCCAGGCGGCGATGACCTGGCCGGCCTGAGGTTCCAGCACACCGGAGAGGGCAACCCGCCCGCCCGGCGCCACGTGGGCCGCGATCGCCGGCGCGAGCACGCACAGCGGATTGGTGAGGATATTGGCGACGACGATATCGAAGGCGGTATCCAGCGGCTGGCGGGAGTGCTGCAGGCGCATCGTCACCTGGTTGCGGCTGGCGTTATCCGCCGCCGCCTCGATGGCCTTATCGTCGATGTCGATGCCGAGTACATCGGCCGCGCCCAGCCGGGCGGCGGCGATGCCGAGAATGCCGGAGCCGCAGCCATAGTCCAGCACGGTCTGGCCGGGCTGCACCGCGTCGCACAGCCACTCCAGGCACAAACGGGTGGTGGGGTGGGAGCCGGTGCCGAAGGCCATGCCGGGGTCCAGTTCGATATTGATCGCATCGCTATCGGGGGCCTCATGCCAGGACGGCACGATCCACATCCGGTCGGTGATCCGTATCGGTTCGAACTGGCTCTGGGTGAGTTGCACCCAGTTCTGCTCGGCCACGGTCTCGGTGGTATAGGGCGGCACGCTGGCCAGCCCGGTGGCGGTCGAGGCCGCCGCCAGCAGAGCGGGCAGATCGGCATCCGCATCCAGCAGCGCGATGACGCGGCTGTGGTCCCACAGCGCGGTGGGCAGATGTCCGGGCTCGCCGAACTGAGGTTTCTCGGCCTCGGTTCCCGCGTCCGCATCCTCGATGGAAACCGACAGCGCGCCGGCCTCCATCAAGGCGTCGGAGAGGGCTTCGGCCTTGGCGGCTTCCGCCTGCAGGGTTACCGAGATCCACATGGTGCCAGGTCAGCTCTTCTTGACTTCGTTGCGGTCGGCGAGCTTGTGCTCCAGGTAATGGATACTGGTGCCGCCCTCGATGAAGCGGGCGTCCAGCATCAATTCCTGGTGCAGCGGAATGTTGGTCTTGATGCCGCCGACCGCCATTTCCGACAGCGCGATCCGCATGCGGCGGATGGCTTGCTCGCGGGTGTCGCCGTAGGTGATCAGCTTGCCGATCATGGAATCATAGTGCGGCGGCACGGTGTAGCCGTTGTACACATGCGAGTCCACCCGCACGCCCGGGCCGCCCGGCGTATGCCAGTTGGTGATCTTGCCGGGGGAGGGAGTGAACTTGAACGGGTCTTCGGCGTTCACCCGGCACTCGATCGCATGGCCGCGGAACTCGAGGTCGCGCTGCTTGAACCAGAGCTTTTCGCCTGCGGCGACGCGGATCTGCGTCTGCACGATGTCGATGCCGGTGATCATCTCGGTGACCGGGTGCTCGACCTGCACCCGGGTGTTCATCTCGATGAAGTAGAACTCGCCGTTCTCGTACAGGAACTCGAAAGTGCCTGCGCCGCGGTAGCCGATCTTGCGGCAGGCTTCGGCGCAGCGTTCGCCGATCTTCGCGATCAGCTTGCGGTCTATGCCAGGCGCCGGTGCTTCTTCGATCACCTTCTGGTGCCGGCGCTGCATGGAGCAGTCGCGCTCGCCCAGGTAGACCGCGTTGCCGTGCTGGTCCGCCATCACCTGGATCTCCACGTGACGTGGATTCTCCAGGAATTTTTCCATGTAGACGGTCGGGTTTCCGAAGGCCGCGCCGGCCTCGGAGCGGGTGGTGGTCACCGCGTTGATCAACGCCGCCTCGGTGTGTACAACCCGCATGCCGCGGCCGCCACCGCCACCGGCGGCCTTGATGATCACCGGATAGCCGATGCCGCGGGCGATCTTGACGATCTCCTTCGGATCGTCCGGCAGGGCACCGTCGGAGCCAGGTACGCAGGGCACGCCGGCAGCCTTCATTGCATCCTTGGCGGAAACCTTGTCGCCCATCAGGCGGATGGTGTCCGGCCGGGGGCCGATGAAGACGAAGCCGGATTGCTCTACCCGCTCGGCGAAGTCGGCGTTCTCGGAGAGGAAGCCGTAGCCCGGGTGGATGGCCTCGGAGTCGGTAACTTCGGCGGCAGAGATGATGGCCGGCACGTTGAGGTAGCTCAGGCCGGAGGGCGCCGGGCCGATGCAGACGGACTCGTCGGCCAGCTTGACGTACTTGGCCTCGGTATCGGCCTCGGAATGGACCGCGACGGTCTTGATACCGAGCTCCCGGCAGGCGCGCAGCACGCGGAGCGCGATCTCTCCGCGGTTGGCGATCAGGATCTTCTCGAACATGGCGGATCAGCCGATGACGAACAGCGGCTGGCCGTATTCCACCGGCTGGCCGTTTTCGACCAGGATGGCCTTGATCGTGCCGCTGGCGTCGGACTCGATCTCGTTCATCAGCTTCATCGCTTCGATGATGCACAGCGCCTCGCCTTCGGACACGCTCTGGCCGACATCGACGAAGGGCTTGGCGCCGGGGGCGGAGGAGCGATAGAAGGTGCCCACCATGGGCGACTTGACGACATGGCCGCTGGGCAGCGCATCGGCAGCGCTTTCCGCCGGCGCCGCTGCAGCCACGCTGGCTGCCGGGGCCGCCATCGCCTGCATCGGGGGCGGGGCATAGC
>NZ_WUEI01000074.1 GCF_012911025.1 Azoarcus sp. TTM-91
GACCCGCCCAGCCCCTGAGAGCCATCATGAATGTCGCTTCCCCCTGCACCGGCGTCTGCCGCATGAACCCCGCCACCGGCTGGTGCGAGGGCTGCCTGCGCACGCTGGAAGAGATCGCTAGCTGGAGCCGCGCCAGCAATGCGGAGAAGCGCCGCGTCCTGCTCGCGCTGGCGGCGCGGCGGCAGGCCACGGAGACGCTGCAATGAGCGACGAAGCCTGCCTGGGCCTGTGCGACATCGATTGGGAAAGCGGCATCTGCAACGGTTGCGGCCGCAGCACCGACGAAATTTACGGCGAGCCCGAAGACGAGCCTGCTCCGCCGCCCGCCGCCGTCGCACCGGAAGCGCCTGCCCGCGTGCCGGCCCCGGCGCCGGCCGAGCAAGGGTGAGCGCACTGCGCCTGCCGGCCACGCTGCAGGTTTTCGAGCGCGGCTGGCTGTCCGCCAACAACGTGCTGCTGGTCGATGGCGAGGAGGCCACGCTGATCGATTCCGGCTACCTCAGTCATGCGCCGCAGACGGTGGCGCTGGTCGGCAGCGCGCTGGGCGGGCGTCGCCTCGACCGGCTCATCAACACCCACTCCCATTCCGACCACATCGGTGGCAACGCCGCGCTGCAACGCGCCTTCGGTTGCGCCATCTGCGTGCCCGCCGGCATGGCGCCGGCGGTGGAGCGCTGGGATGAAGCCGCACTGCTGCTGAGCACCGCCGGCCAGGCCGGCGAGCGCTTCCGCCACGACGCTGTGCTGGCTGCCGGCGACAGCTTCGTCGCCGGCGAGCTCGCCTGGCAGGCGCTGGCCGCGCCCGGTCACGACATGGACGCGCTGGCGTTCTACAACCCGGAGCGGCGCCTGCTCATCTCCGGCGACGCCTTGTGGCGCGACGGCTTCGGCATTCTCTTCGCCGAAGTGCTGGGCACCGATGACGGCCTGGGCGCGACCCGCCGCACCCTGGAGGCGATAGGGCGGCTGGCGGTGGACGTGGTCATCCCCGGCCACGGCGCGCCCTTTGCCGACTTCGACGACGCCATGGCCCGCGCCCATGCCCGCCTGCGCGCTTTCGAGGCGGACGGAGCACGCATGGCACGCAATGCCATCCGCGCCTGCGTTGCCTTCGATCTGCTGGCGCGCCGCCGCCTGGAACTGGACGAGTTGCCGCGCCTGCTGGCGGAAACGCCGCTCTACCGCGAGGCCGACCGGCGCTTCCTCGGCCTGGGGGCCGAAGCGCTTGCCGATTGGCTGGTGGGCGAGCTGGAGCGGGCCGGTCTCGCCCGCCGCGAGGGCGGCGCGCTGCTGGCGGTTTGAGCGCGCGGGCGCGCCAGGAGGGGCCGCGGCCGACTGCGCGCCGGGCGGCTGCGTTATAGTTGGGGCGCCCCCGCCCTCAACTGATTTCCCCATGCAGATCGTACTCATCAGCGGCCTCTCCGGCTCCGGCAAGAGCATCGCGGTGAATGTGCTGGAAGACGCCAGCTACTTCGTCGTGGACAACCTGCCGGCCGCCCTGCTGCCGCAGCTCGTCGCCCACCTGCGCAGCACCGGCTACAAGCGGGTGGCGGTGGCGGTGGATGTGCGCTCCGGCGCCAGCATCGCCGCGCTGCCGCAGCAGGTGGAAGCCCTGCGCAGCATCGTGGACGACCTGCGCTTCATCTTCCTGGAGGCGCGCGACGACGCCCTCATCGCCCGTTTCTCCGAAACCCGCCGCCGCCACCCGCTGGCCGCCGAAGGCGTTTCGCTGGAAGAGGCGATCCAGCGTGAGCGCGACGCGCTGGAGCCCATCGCCGAGCTGGGTCACCGCATCGATACCAGCGACCTGCACGCCAACACCCTGCGCGCCTGGATCAAGGACTTCATCAACGTCGAGGCCAGCGAGGGGCTGACGCTGATGTTCCAGTCCTTCGGCTTCAAGTACGGCATTCCGATGGACGCCGACCTGGTGTTCGACGTGCGCTGCCTGCCCAACCCGCACTACGACCCGCGGCTGCGCCCGCTCACCGGCCGCGATCCTGCGGTGATCGAGTTCCTGGAGAAGATCCCGGAGGTCGGCCGCATGGCGGAGGACATCCGCCTCTTCGTCGCCAACTGGCTGCCGGCCTATGTGCGCGACAACCGCAGCTATCTCACCGTCGCCATCGGTTGCACCGGCGGTCAGCACCGCTCGGTGTACATCGCCGAATGGCTGGCCCGGCGCTTCCGCGACAACGCCCGGGTGATCGTGCGCCACCGTTCTTCGGCGCGGCGGGCGATGGACCGCGACGCCGCGCTGCCGCCGGCGTGAGCCCGGCCCTGGCCGCCTGGCGCGGCCTGCTGCGTCCCGGCGACTACGGCATCGCCCTGCTCGGGCTGGTGCTGTGCGTTTATTCGGCGCTCCACCTGTGGCGCGGCGGCGCGCCGGATGGCGCGGTGATACGCGCCGGCGGCAAGGTGTTTGCCCAGGTGGATCTGTCGCGTGCCCGCACGGTGGACGTGCCCGGCCCGCTGGGCCTGACCCGCATCGAGATAGAACCTGGCCGCGCCCGCGTCGCTTCCGACCCCGGCCCGCGCCAGTACTGCGTGCGCCAGGGCTGGCTGAGCCGCGCCGGCGCGGTGGCCATCTGTGCGCCCAACGAGGTCAGCCTCGCCCTCACCGGGCGTGGCGCGGACTATGACTCCCTCAACTATTGAGCTCGTTCCCACCGCCGAGGACAGGCGCATCGCCCGCCATGCGGCGGCGGCCATCGCGCTGACGGTAGCGGAGGCGGCCATCCCGCTGCCGCTGCCCGGCGTCAAGCCCGGCCTGGCCAACATCGTCACCCTGGTGGTGCTGGCGCGCTGGGGCTGGCGCGAGGCGGTTTGGGTGGCGCTGCTGCGGGTGCTGGCCGGCAGTCTGCTGCTGGGCCAGTTCCTGGCGCCCGGCTTCTTCCTCAGCCTGTCCGGCTCGGTCGCCAGTCTGCTGGCGCTGGGGCTGGCAATGCATCTGCCGCGGCGCTGGTTCGGGCCGGTGAGCCAGAGCATCGTCGCCGCCTTCGCTCACATCGGCGCCCAGCTGCTGGTGGCGCGCCTGTGGCTGGTGCCGCACGACGGGGTGTTCTACCTGACACCGGTCTTCGCTGCCGCGGCGGTGGTTTTCGGCACTGCCAACGGCCTCATCGCCGCCCGGCTGTTGAAGGAACTGGGTGGCGGCAAGACCGCGCCGGTCGCGCAGGAGCCTTGATCAACCGGCGGGAACACTAGCCCGGTCTGCGTCTCCAAACCGCATCGGACGACCTACGGGAGCCCGGAGAGGAAGATGCGAGGACGGTTGTGGAGATGGGTCAGCGCGCTGCTCGCGGCCATCTGCGGGGTGGCCTTTGGCCTGCTGGCGGGGATGGGCATGGTGAGGGCCGCGGAGTTGCCGAGGGCGATGGCAGCCCCTTTGCTGGCCGGCAGCGTCGTGCTGCTGGCGCTGTATGCCGGTGAGGCCATGGCGCGGGAGGGCGGCGGTCGAGGCCAGGGCCGGAGCTTGCCGCTCAGGGGCGGGGTGATGACGCTACCGGCGCGTCGTTCGGCAGGCTGACCCTGTCACCCGGCCATGCCGGGCGCCGCGGCCTTCACCGCGCCGCCCCAAGGCGGGGCGGCGCGCTGGTCAGTCCCGTACCGACTGCATGATGGCGTTGGGGATGCGGTCCAGCGGCAGCACGGTTTCAGCGCCACCCATGCGGATCGCCTCCTTCGGCATGCCGAAGACCACGCAGGTGGATTCGTCTTCCGCCACCGTCTGCGAGCCGGCGTCACGCATTTCCTTCAGTCCGCGCGCGCCGTCGTCGCCCATGCCGGTCATGATCACGCCCAGGGCGTTGCGGCCGGCGAACTTGGCGCAGGAGCGGAACAGTACATCCACCGACGGCCGGTGACGATTCACCAGCGGCCCGTCCACTACCTCCACCGTGTACTGGGCGCCACTGCGCGACAGCATCATGTGTTTGCCGCCAGGGGCGATCAGTGCCCGGCCGGGGACGACGCGGTCGCCGTGGCGGGCTTCGCGCACCTCTATCTTGCACAGGCCGTTGAGGCGCTCGGCGAACATGGCGGTGAAGCGCTCCGGCATGTGCTGGACGATGACGATGCCGGGGCACACTGCCGGCAGCCGCGTCAGCACTGCTTCGAGTGCCTGGGTGCCGCCGGTGGAGGTGCCGATGGCGACGATGCGCTCGGTGGTGCGCACCATGTTGGCGCCGCTGCCCAGGCCGGTTCCCGGCGAGGCGATGACGGCGTCGGCCGACAGCTTGGGCCGGGGGGTGAAACCGGCGGCGGCGCTGCCGGGGCCGGCCGCGGCGGCGGGGCGGCTCTGCAGCTTGCGCACGTTGGCCCGGGCGGCTGCCTTGACCGCGTGCACGATGTCGTTGGAACTGTCTTCCAGGAACTGCTTCAGGCCCATCTTGGGTTTGGTGATGACGGTGACCGCGCCGGCGGAGAGCGCGTTCATCGTTGCCTCGGCGCCCTTTTCTGCGAGTGAGGAGCAGATCACCACCGGCGTGGGGTGCTCGCTCATGATCTTCTTCAGGAAGGTGAGGCCGTCCATGCGCGGCATTTCGATGTCGAGCACGATCACGTCCGGCCACTGGCGCTTCATGTGCTCGATGGCGAACAGCGGGTCGGAGGCGGCGCCCAGCACTTCGATGCCCGGATCCTGGGCCAGTGCCTGCTTGACGACCTGACGGACCACCGCCGAGTCATCCACGATCATCACGCGTATTGGATTCATTATTGAGGTCTCCTGGGGTAGGGCTTGTTCTCTTCCTGGAACAGCAGCCAGACCTTGCCACTATGCACATCGAACACCAGCTTGCGGTGCCCGTAGCCGCCGAGGTGTTCAGCAACGATTGGGATGCCGCGTTCGGCCAGCAGCCGATGCGCGGTGTCGATGTTGCGCCGGCCGATGTCCAGCGTCGAGCCCTCCGCTTGTTGTCTGGGAAACATATTGCCGCCACCGAATACCTGGGCTCGATAGTCGGCAGCCTGGCTGCGGTAGCGGGCGATGGCCTGGTCGAACAGCATCATGGCCTCATCGCCGTAGCGGCCGTCCGGGGGCGCGCCGAGCGGCGGCTGCCGTGACGGCAGCATATAGTGGCACATGCCGCCGATGCCACGCTCAGGATGCCACAGTACGATGGCCACACAGGAGCCGAGCAGGGTACGCAGGCGCAGCGGCCCGCTGGCGAACTGGAATTCGCCCATGCCCAGATAGCATTCGGCGGCCCCCATGGCTTCACTTCTTGACGTAGATGGTGGGGCGCAGCGCGTGCAACTGCTCGGTGACGCCGTTGAGCGTTTCCGAGTGGCCGACGATGAAATAGCCGCCCGGCTTGAGCCGCGGCAGCATGTTGGCCACCACCTTGCGCTTGGTTTCCTGATCGAAGTAGATCATGACGTTGCGCAGGAAGATGACGTCGAAGGGGCCGATGTTGGGAATCGGCTCTATCAGGTTCACCTGCATGAACTGCACCTTGGCGCGCAGCTCGCGGTTCACCAGGAAGCTGCCCTCCTGTTCGCGCACGCCCTTGAGGCAGAAGCGTCGCAGGTAGGTCGGCGGGATGCCGTCTATGCGTTCCATCTGGTAGTGGCCGCGGCGGGCGCGTTCCAGCACCTGGGTGGAGATGTCGGAGCCGACGATCTTCCAGCCGCTGTCGCCCAACTTGTCGGCGAGGATCATGGCGAGCGAATAGGGCTCCTCGCCGCTGGAGCAAGCGCCGCTCCATACCGAGAACGTCGTGCCGGGCGCGCGCGCCGGCAGGATCTCGTTCACCAGGAAGTCGAAGTGCTTGGGCTCGCGGAAGAAGTAGGTTTCGTTGGTGGTCAGCAGGTCCACCATGGTCTGGCGCTCCAGCGGATCCTCGCCGCTGGAAACCAGGCGGAAGTAGTCGGCGAACTCGCTCAGTCCGCGCGCCTTCAGCCGCCGGGTGAGGCGGCCGACCAGCAGCACCTTTTTCGATGGCGCCAGATAGATGCCGGCCAGCTGGTAGAGCAGGCGCTGGAAGCGGGCGAAATCCTGGTCGCTGATGCTGCCCGGCGGTTGGGCGGAAGGCGGCGCGGCCATGTCAGCGGGGCTCCATGCGGTCATCTGCGGCCGCTTCATCGGGCGTCGGCCTCATGCCTGCCGCGCTCCAACCGTGCCATCGTCCCGGGTGCGGAAGAACAGCATGAGTTCCTGCAGCTGCTGCGCCTGGGCGCCCATCTCTTCCGAGGTGGCGGCCAGTTCCTCCGAGGCGGAGGCGGAGTGCTGGGTCACCTGGTTGAGCTGGCCGATGGCTTGGTTGATCTGGCTGACGCCGGTACTCTGCTCCTCGGAGGCGGAGGAGATCTCCTGCACCAGTTCGGAAGTCTTGCGGATGCTGGGCAGCATCTGTTCCAGCAGGTGGCCGGCCTTGTCCGCCAGCTTGACGCTGGAGCCGGCCAGTTCGCGGATCTCGCGGGCGGCCACCTGGCTGCGCTCGGCCAGCTTGCGCACTTCGGTGGCGACCACCGCGAAGCCCTTGCCGTGCTCGCCGGCGCGGGCGGCTTCGATGGCGGCGTTGAGCGCCAGCAGGTTGGTCTGGTAGGCGATGTCATCGACGATGCCGATCTTCTCGGCGATGGCCTGCATGGCGGTCACCGTCTCCTTCACCGCGGAGCCGCCCTCGCTCGCTTCGCCGGCGGCCTTGGAGGCGATGTCGTCGGTGATCTTGGCGTTCTCGGTGTTCTGTACCACCGAGGCGGTGGTTTCCTCCAGCGTGGAAGAGATCTGTTCCACGCTGGCGGCTTGCTCGGAGGCGCCTTGCGACAGAGATTGCGCGGTGGAGGAGACTTCCTCCGAGGCGGAAGAGAGGTTGTCCGCGGCGCTGCGGATCTCGCCGATGATGCGGGAGAGCTGGGCCACCATGTTCTGCATCGCCGCCAGCAACTGGCCGACCTCGTCGCCACTGCGCACCTCGATGCGCACCGTAAGGTCGCCTTCGGCCAGGGCGTTGGCTGCATTCATCGCTTCCTGCACCGGCCGCAGCACCACCCGGCGCAGTACCAGGGTGAGCAGGGCGAGCAGGGCGGCGGCGAACAGCAGGCCGCCGATCAGCACCGGCAGCGCGCGCGTCCAGCCGGCCATACGCACTTCGGCGTCGTTGGAGCCTACCGCCACCGCGAAACCCCAGGCCGGGAAGGGCTGGCGCTGCACTGTCCAGCCCGCGGTGTCGGTCAGGCGGTTGGCGATGCCCTTGGCATCCTGGCCGGCGGTCCACAGGAAGGGCTGGCCCTTGTCGTCCAGCAGGGCGACGAAACCGGAGCCGAAGCGCTCAGCCTTGCCCACCTGATCCTTGAGGATGGGCAGATCCGCCTTGAAGCCGACATACCAGGCGCCGATGATTTCGCCAGCGCCGTTGCGGATGGGCTCGTAGCCGGTGAGATAGGGCGAGCCGAGGATGCCGACCTGGCCGTAGTAGGCCTGGCCGGCGGTGAGCGCCTTCCAGGCGGCACCCTGCGGGTCCAGCACGGTGCCGACGGCGCGCTTGCCTTCGCGCAGCACGTTGGTGGCGATGCGGACGAAGTCCTTGCCGTCGCGCACGAACAGGGTGGCGGTGCCGCCGGCCATCGCGGTCACCTGGTCCACCAGCGCGGTGGCGTCGGTCTGCGCCTGGCCGCCGAAGAACAGCGCCGGCACTTCTCGGCCGGCGATGCTGGCACGGCCGGCCAGCGCGGCGGGGCCGCTCATGGCGCTGCGGTCGCGGAACAGCTTCATCGAGGTCTGCACCTGCTCGCCGGTCAGCGTGTCGGTGACCTGCAGCAGGTTGATGATGGCGCTTGCACTGCGTTCGGACTGCAGCGCGACTTCGTCGCCGATGCGGTTGGTTTCGCTGATGGCGAGCACGACCGCGCCTAGCACCAGCGCGATGGTGAGCGGCAGGAAGCCGAACAGGGCGAAGCGGGCCAGGATGCCGAGGCGATACATTGAATGGGTTGTCCGGTGCGCTGGCCTCAGCCGGCGTTGTCGTTGGCGGGAACTGCCTCGGGGGTGGCACCGAGCTGGGCCATTTCCTCGACGGACAGCACGCGGTCGAGGTCGAGGATGATGACGAAGCGGCCATCCACCTTGCCCATCGCGCGGATGAAATCGGTGCGGATGCGCGAGCCGAAGGCCGGCGGCGGTTCGACGTCGGTGGCCGGAATCTCCAGCACTTCGTTCACGCTGTCGACCATGATGCCGATGTCCTGGCGTAGCTCGCCGTCCTCCACCGCCTGCACCAGTTCGACGATGACGATGCAGGTGCGGCGGGCGATCTCGGTCTGGCGGCCGCCGAAGCGGGCCGACAGGTCGATCACCGGCACCACCGCGCCGCGCAGGTTGATCACCCCGCGGATGAAGGCCGGCATCATCGGGATCTCGGTGAGGCTGCCGTACTCGATGATCTCCTTGATGTGGAGGATGCCGATGGCAAAGATCTCCGCGTTCAAGGTGAAAGTGAGGTACTGCTGTGGCGCTTCGGCCGCGGCCACGGCCACCGGCTTGTTATCGCGGGCGATGATCTGTCCCATGTCGTGAGCTCCTCAGAAGCGCTCGAAGTCCTGCTCGTCGAACGAGAGGGCGGTGTTCTTGGGCAGCGGCTTGCCGGGGGCGCGCGGCGCAGGCGTACGGCCGCGGGCCGGGGCAGCCGGCGCGGCCGTCGGCATGGGAGCCGGTTCGGCGGCCGGCGCCGGACGGCGGGTGGCGATGATGGCCTGGCGGGCGGCAGCCTTCAGCGGCGTGGCGTTCTCCTCGACGCGGAAGAACTGCATCAGGTTCTGCAACTGCTGCGCCTGGGCGCCCATCTCTTCCGAAGTGGCGGCCAGTTCCTCGGAAGACGAGGCGGAGTGCTGGGTGACCTGGTTGAGCTGGCCGACCGCCTGGTTGATCTGGGCGACACCGGCGCTCTGCTCCTCGGAAGAGGAGGAGATCTCCTGCACCAGGTCGGAGGTCTTGCGGATGCTGGGCAGCATCTGGTCCAGCAGGCGGCCGGCCTTGTCCGCCAGCTTGACGCTGGAGCCGGCCAGTTCGCCGATCTCGCGTGCCGCGACCTGGCTGCGTTCGGCCAGCTTGCGCACCTCGGCGGCAACCACCGCGAAGCCCTTGCCGTGCTCGCCGGCGCGGGCGGCTTCGATGGCGGCGTTGAGCGCCAGCAGGTTGGTCTGGTAGGCGATGTCATCGACGATGCCGATCTTCTCGGCGATGGCCTGCATGGCGGTCACCGTCTCCTTCACCGCGGAGCCGCCCTCGCTGGCTTCGCCGGCGGCCTTGGAGGCGATGTCGTCGGTGATCTTGGCGTTCTCGGTGTTCTGTACCACCGAGGCGGTGGCCTGCTCCAGCGTGGAGGAGATTTCCTCGACGCTGGCGGCCTGCTCGGAGGCGCCCTGGGACAGCGACTGGGCGGTGGAGGAGACTTCCTCCGAGGCGGCGGAGAGGTTGTCCGCGGCGCTGCGGATCTCGCCGATGATGCGGGAGAGCTGGGCCACCATGTTCTGCATCGCCGCCAGCAACTGGCCGGTCTCGTCGCGCCGGCTGGCGTCGATGTGCACCGCCAGGTTGCCCTCGGCCAGCGCATTGGCCACGCCCACCGCCTCGCGTACCGGCTGGACAATGGAACGGGTGATGAAGACGGCGAACAGCACCGCCAGCAGGATGGCGATGACGCCGAGCACGATCAGCACGGTGCGGGCGGATCGGGCACTGTCCGCCGCGCGGTCGCCGGTTTCGTCCATCTGCTGCGTTTCGTACTTGATCAGGTCGTTCAGGGCTTCGATATAGGCGCTCTGGGCCAGGCGCAGCTCGCCGGTGACGATGGCGCTGGCCTCTTCCAGGCGGCCAGCCTGGATTGCATCCATCGCGCGCTGGCGCGGCGGACGGTAGGCGGCGCGGACGGCCTCGACCTTCTGCAGCAGCGCCTTGTCTTCGGCGGTGACGGCGTTGGCGTTCAGCTTCTCCAGCGCGGCGGTGACATTGGTGCTGGTCTGGCTCTGGCGGTCCATCGCCTCCTGGCGTTCCTGCGGGGTACGGGCCAGCACGAGGTCGCGCATTGCCGTGCCGGCCACGTTGAGCTGATCGATGACGGTGTTGGACCAGACCGTCATCGGGAAGCGCTTGTTGACGGTGGAGTCGATTTCTTCACCCAGGCCGGCCAGCCGGATGACGCTCACCGCGGTGATGATGAGCAGCATCAGGATGACCATGCCGAAGGCGAGGGCGAGTTTTACGCCGATACGCAGATTGCCGAACATTTGGGGCCTCGGTGCAGAGACGGAATTGATGGGAATGGGAGGAAGTCGGTTTGGCTGTCTGCTGGGGGCCGTGGCTTAGCTGCGGCTGAGGGCCGTGGCAGGTTCGTCGCGGCGCGCGGCGAGGTGGATCAGGGCCTGGACGTCGAGGATAAGGGCCACCTCCCCGCTGCCGAGGATGGTGGAGCCGCCGATGCCGCGCAGGTTGCGGAACAGGTGGCCCAGCGGCTTGATCACCGTCTGGAACTCGCCCAGCAACTCATCGACGACGATGCCCGCCTTCTGGCCGGCGGCCTTGACCACCACCACGTTCTCCCGCGCCGGCTGCTCGCCGCGGATCTCGAACAGGTCGCGCAGGCGGATGAAGGGCAGTACCTCGCCCCGCAGGTTGAGGTAGTGGCTGTCGCCGCCCTGCGGCGGCAGTTCCAGGCACTCCACCACCATGTCCAGCGGCACCACGTAGCCGGCGCTGCCGGCGCCGACCAGGAAGCCGTCGATGATGGCCAGGGTGAGCGGCAGGCGGATGGTGAAGCGGGTGCCTTCGCCCGGCTGGGAATCCACTTCCACCCGGCCGCGCAGGCTCTGGATGTTGCGCTTGACCACGTCCATGCCGACGCCGCGGCCGGACAGGTTGGAAACTTTGTCGGCGGTGGAGAAGCCGGGCTCGAAGATGAGGTTGTAGACCTCCTGGTCGCTCAGCGGGTGGCCGGCAGGCACCAGGCCGCGCTCTACCGCCTTGCGGGCGATCTTCTCGCGGTTGAGGCCGCCGCCGTCGTCGGACACCTCGATGACGATGCTGCCGGAGTCATGGCAGGCGTTCAGCGACAGGCGGCCGCGCTCCGGCTTGCCGGCGGCGGCGCGTGCCTCGGCCGGTTCGATGCCGTGGTCGATGGCATTGCGCACCAGGTGCATCAGCGGGTCGCCTATCTTCTCGACCACGCTCTTGTCCAGCTCGGTCTCGGCGCCGCTCACCACGAGCTCGATGTCCTTGCCCAGCTCCTTGGAAACGTCGCGCACCACCCGGTTGAAGCGGTTGAAGGTCTCGCCGATCTGCACCATGCGCAACTGCAGCGCGGAATCGCGGATGCTCTCCACCAGCCGGCTCATCACCGAGGTGGCCTCGGTGAGTTCGGCCAGGCCGGAGCGGGCGGCCAGCAGGTTCACGCCGGCGCCGGCGATCACCAGTTCGCCGACGAGGTCGATCAGCGCGTCCAGCTTGTCGGCCTGGATGCGGATCAGCCGCGCCTCGGCGGCTTTCTTCTCGCCGACCTGCTTCTGCTTCACCACCGCGGCTTCGACCAGCTCGGGCTGGACGACCTGCTGTTCCACCAGTATCTCGCCCAGCGGCAGCGGTGCCGCGGTTTCCTCGGCGGCAGTGGCTTCCGGTGCCTGCTGCGCGGCCAGGCCGACGTCCAGCTCGGCCTGGGTCAGCGCGCCCACCCGCACCAGGATTTCGCCCAGGCGCATCGGATCTTCCGGCAGCGCCTTGATCAGGGCGACATAGTCGGCCAGGCGGCTGCGCGGCGGCAGGATGTGCAGGGTGCACTCGTCGCGCACGAAGTCGAACACCCGCTCGATGGCGGCCTTGTCGGCGCTGGAGGCGAAATGGATCTCGAAGCCGAGGTAGCAGGCTTCCGGGTCCATGTCGTCTGCCGCCGGCATGGCATCTGCAAGGGTTTCCAGACGGACGATGGTGCCGAGCGAGGTGAGGTAGCGCAGGAAGGACAGCGGGTCCATGCCCTGGCGCAGCACATCCTGGCCGAAGCGCAGGGAGATGTGCCAGCAGTCGGTTTCCACCACGCCGCCGCCGCTGCTTTCCACCGTGCCGTCGCTGGTGGCGGGCGGGGTGCTGCCGCCGGATTGCTTGCCTTCCCCGCTCAGCCAGCCGCGCTGCAGGCGGTCCAGCAGGGCGTCGCCGTCGGCCTGGAGGTCGGCGGCGGGCGCCGGCGTGCCGGATTCCAGCACGTCCAGCAGGGCGTTGATGTGGTCGGAACAGGCGAGCAGCACGGCGACGAGGTCGCCATCGACGGCGATCTCGCCGTTGCGCAGCTTGTCCAGCGCGTTCTCGACCACGTGGGTGAAGGCGACGATGAAGCCGCATTCCACAACGCCGGCGCCGCCCTTGATGGTGTGCGCCGAGCGGAAGATGGCGTTCAGTGTGTCCGCATCGCCGGGGGCGTTCTCCAGCTCCAGCAGGGCCGCTTCCATGGCCGCGAGCTGTTCGCGGCTCTCGGTGACGAAGACTGTGGTGATTTCATCCATGATCGCGGGCGCCTCAGCCTTCTTGAGCGGGAATCAGCATGGGATCGCCGAAATCGGCGGCCATGTTGAAGAAGTCCACCGTCTCCCGCACTACCGGGCTGTGGGCGACGATGCGGGCCTGCTTGCCCAGCCGTCGCGCTTCGCGCTTGACCAGGATGAGCAGCTGGAAGCCGGCGGTGTCGATCTCGCCGACAGTCGAGAGGTCCAGCTCGAGTTCGTCGCAGCCGCAGAGGGCTTCGACCAGGGTTTGTTTCTGGGCGGCGGCGTTGTAGATCGTCATGTCGTCGACGATCGCCAGGCGCTGGCAGCCAGTCGTGGCTTTGCTCATGGCGGAGAACTCAGAAAAGTTCGACCTTGGAACCGCCGCCGGCCGAGGAGTCCGACTGGTGGAGGGATTCGTTGTGGGTGTTGCGCTGCTGGTCCATCACGTAGCGGGCGTAGATTTCCTCCAGGTGTACGGACAGCGGGGTGTAGCGGAAGTCGGGGTTCTCGGCCTGCACCAGCCGCTCGGCCAGCTGGTCCAGGTGCTGGTCCAGCCGCTGCAGGGCCTCGGAGGTCTGCTCGATCTGCTGCCGGGTCACGTCCTGGAACTGGACGCTGGCGAGCGCATCCATGAACATCTGCGCCAGTTCCTGGCTGCTGGCGCCCACGGTTTCGATGACCTTGCCCTGGTGCAGCAGGATCTCTTCGTAGCTGTGGCCGAGATCGGTGAGCTGGTCCGCGAACTGGCTGAGGGCGGCCTGCTCGCGGTCCAGGTTGTTGGCGGAGAGTTTTTCCTGCAGCTGCGTCTCTATGGTGCTGGCCACGCCTTGGATGCCGCGGTTGATGGCGATGACCGCCTTCTCCGTCTCGGCCGAGAGCTTGCGCACTTCGTCGGCCACCACCGAGAAGCCGCGGCCGGCTTCGCCGGCACGCGCCGCCTCGATGGCCGCATTAAGGGCGAGCAGATTGGTCTGCGCGGCAATGTCCTTGATCAGCCGGGTGAGGGCTTCCAGCTCGCGTGCCTCACCTACCACCTTGGCGATGCGGGCCTGGTCCTCGGCCGCTTCGGCGATGCGGTTCTCGATGTACTGCCGCATCTCGCCGATCAGTTTCTGGTTGTTGGCGATGTGCTCTTCCGAGTCGTGCGCCATCTGGTTGGATTCGGACGAGCTGGTGGCGACGAAGTGATTGAGGTTGCCGACCACGCCGTCGATGGCCTGCAGCCGTTCGGTGATCTGGTAGGCCGCGAGCTCGGTCTGCTGGATCACGCTGTCCAGCTGTCCGCGCAGCACGTCGTTGAAGGTGGGCACCGCGCGCAGCTCCTTGACCACTTCGTCCGACACCGAGGAAACGTTGCTGGAGGTGTGCTGCAACTGTTCCTGCGAGGTCGCGAAGCCGTACATGTGGTCGCGGAAGAAGGCGAGGGACGCCAGCCGCTGGCCGAGGTAGGCCACGCTGACGATGAGTACCGTGCCGATCGCGTCACCGAAAGGCTGGGCCAGCCCCACCGATGGCAGGAAGTGGGCATGGAACCATTCGTTGAGGAGGAACACCGTCAGCCCCGCCACCGCGGCGACGGTGGCGAAGACGATGATGGAGCGGCGCAGTAGGGTGTGAAGTGGCATCTCAGCGCATGACCAGCTTGATCGTGTTGAGGAGTTCATCCGCCGAGGCGGGCTTCACGATCCAGCCGGAAGCGCCGGCGGCCTTGGCTTCGGCCTTCTTGGCTTGCTGCGATTCGGTAGTCAGGAACAGGATGGGCATGAAGCGGTAGGGGGTGAGCTTGCGCACCTCCTTGATGAACTCGATGCCGTTCATGCCCGGCATGTTGAGGTCGGTGATCAGCAGATCGACCTTCACTCCCGCTTGGAATTTCTTGAGGGCGTCGAGGGCGTTGGGCGCCTTTTCCACCCCGTAGCCGGCCTTGCCGAGGATGTTGGAGATGGACAGCAGGATGGTGGCGGAGTCGTCGACGAGGAAGATCGTTTTCATGGCCTGTACGCGCGGTTGTATGTTCGGGTGAGCAACCGTTTCCTTGTGGTACTAAGGCTGCGGGCACCTTCTTAACACTTTACGACGCCGACTAAAAAGAACTTTAGATCGCCCGCCGTGCCATCGTGCACGGACCACGCCGGCCGCCCCGCCGCGGGGACTGCCGGAATAATGCCTATGTGCTAAACGCCGTGAGCCCGGAGCCACGCCTGCAGGCGCTTCCAGCCATCCTCGGCCGCCTCCTTGCGATAGCTGGGCCGATAGTCGGCATGGAAGGCATGGGGCGCGTCTGGATAGACGATGATCTCGCTCTTGCCGCCTGCCTTCTTCAGCTCCGCCTGCATCGCCTCCACGTCGTGCAGCGGGATGCCCTGGTCCTGGCCGCCATAGAGGCCGAGCACCGGCGCGCGCAGACTGCCGGCGATGTCCAGCGGGTGCCGGGGCGTGAGCGCGGAAGGGGCGCCATCCAGCTTGCCGTACCAGGCGACGCCGGCCTTGACCTTGGGGTTGTGGGCGGAATAGAGCCAGGTGATGCGGCCGCCCCAGCAGAAGCCGGTGATCGCCAGCCGGCCGGCGTCGCCGCCCTTGCCCAACGCCCAGGCGGCGGTGGCATCCAGGTCCGCAAGTACCTGCGCGTCCGGTACCTTGGAGACGATGCTCTCCAGGATGGCGCCGACGTTGTCCAGCTTGGCCGGGTCGCCCTGGCGGAAGTACAGCTCGGGCGCAATCGCCAGATAGCCCAGCTTGGCCAAGCGGCGGCAGACATCGCGGATGTATTCGTGCACGCCGAAGATTTCCTGCACCACCAGTATCGTGGGCAGCTTGCCGGCGGCCTGCGCGGGGCGGGCGTAGTAGATGGGCAGGGCGCCCCCTTCGACCGGGATGCCCGCATTGCCGGCCTCCAGGTTGTCGCTGCCGGTGCTGATCACCGTTTGTGCCTGTACCGGCTGCACCGCGAGGGCGAAGCCGGCGGCGGCCACGGTGGTGATGAAGCTGCGGCGGTCGGAGCAGTTGGCGGGGAGCAGGCTGTCGAATTCCTTCGTTGTCGTCATTCAGGATCTCCTTCTTCCGGGGAAGGGCGGTTGCGGGTCGGTCGCCGCCGCTTGCCTGAATCCTAGCAGGCCGGCGCCGATGGTTCGGGCGGGAGCTGTTCCAGCCTGAGATGCGTGGAGCATGCCCGGGGCAAGAGCGCTCCTGTGCGGGGCGGCGTCTTCCCCTCATCGGAAATGCCATACGCGGGCTGCGGAATACTTCGCCCCGTTGCGGGTAACGTCTCTGTCATTTTCTGCAATCTGAACGGTATATACTCCCCGCCGCGCTTTGCGCTGACATATTGCTGAATATCCGGGGGACACCAGATGGAGCGATATCAGAACCTCAGCGGCCGTTCGAGTATCACCGGATACGAGATCGGTGAGGGAGAGATCGTCGTCGAGTATGACGACGGTTCGGCCTATCTCTTCACCAAAGGCAGCGTGGGAGCGGGCAGCGTTACCGAGATGGCGCGGTTGGCGCGCAGCGGCTACGGGCTATACAGCTACATCGCCGCGGTGGTGAAGAAGCGCAGGGCGAAGCGTATCCGCTGAGGCCGGGGCGGGGCGGTCAATGCAGGAGTATCCAGCCTACCGCGAAGCTGAGCATGCCGATGGCGGCGAACAGCGCGATCATCACCCGCTGCTCCTCATGCGGCTTGCGCCGAAGCCCCAGTAGCTGCGCCGCACCGATGGCCGCCAGCAGCGAGCCGCCGCAGGCGATGGTCACCGGCAGCAGGAAGAGGGACACGCTGCTGAACAGCGAGGCCGGCGGCACGCCCAACTCGATTCCCAACGATGCTTCTCCTTCTGGATGAGCGCTTGCCGGCGCCCTGTTTCCGCCCGCGCCACCCTGTCGCCAGGCGGCAGGGCGGATTCTCGTCATGCCCCGTTACGGGCATGGTAGCCGGCCCGCCTGCGGACGGACTCCGATCAAATCAAATCCGGCGCGTTGTCTCGCGGCCGTCCGTCCTCCACCGCCCCCGGTCCCCCGTGCGGGGATATCCCTCAAGGGGGCAAGTAGCGGGTCACCGGTTCAGTCGAACTCGGAACAGCCCAAGTCATATTTCCGTCGTACGGCTTTTCGCCGCTCCTCCTTGAGTGGCTCGGTGGAATAGCGGCGGGCGTTGTCGTCGATGCGTGCTATCCGCAGTCGCAGCGAGGCGCATTCGGCACTGTTTCTCTCTCCAAACCAGGCTTCGTCGGCTCGCGCGATGAGTCCCACCTTCTCGCCCCCGGTCGAGGCGGCCCGCGTCGGCTGGACGGGAGCCGTTCTCGTAACCACGTTCAGGGAGCCGTTCTCGACCTCAGCCTGTTTCGCATCCCGTGGGCAGGGTTCGTCCTGGTAGGTGACGGCCCCCTGCCTGTCGCAGCGATAAAGGCCATTGGCGTGGTGCCGTGGCGGCTGCGGGTAAGGCTTGGGCGTGCCGATAGGCGCTTCAGGCGCGCCTGCGGAGGCTTGCCCCTGGAGGGTGGCCGGTTGTTGCCCGGCGAGTTCAGCCCGGGTGTTCTCGTAGTCATGCCAGATATACAGGCCTAGCCCGCAGCCGATGGCAAGCGTCAGGGCAAGGGCGAGCAAATTCTGTTTCATGCCATAAGATTTACCGAGACGCGCTCGGGATCAATCACCACGGCCGCGTCGGCGTGACGGATTTCACGCACTTGCTGCCGGTGGCAAGTGAGGCCGGGCCTGCAAAGAAAAACAGCGCCAGGGCGGTAAGCCAAGGCGCTGTCTTCTGCATTCTGGTGGGTCGGGCGAGGCTCGAACTCGCGACCAACGGATTAAAAGTCCGCTGCTCTACCGACTGAGCTACCGACCCAAAAACGAGCGCGGCAGTATAGGTGCTGCCAGGAAGGAGGTCAAGCGATTGGCCTGGGCTCAGGCCTCGCGCATCATCAGCCAGTACTGCACCTTCATCGTGACGATCGCCCCGGTGATGATGGCCGCGGTGGTGAGAATGGAGCCCAGCGCCAGCGTGGAGAGGCCGGAAAGCCCCTGGCCTATCGTGCAGCCCACCGCTGTGACCCCTCCAATGCCCATCAGCAGGCCACCGAGGATATGGCGGACGAGGTCGGCTGGATCGCGGAAGCTCTCCACGCGGAAGCTGCGGCCGAGCAGTGCGCACAGGGCCGAGCCGCAGACCACGCCGAGCACGCTGGCGATGCCGAAGGTGACGATGCGGCTGGCGTCGCTCCACAGTTGCAGCAGCTCCAGCGTGTAGGCCAGCGGGGCGACGAAGGTCAGGGACTCGGCGCGGCCGCTGTTGGTGCCGACGAAGGCCTCTTCCAGCGTTTCGGGGTGCTCGGCGACGTAGCCGATGTGACCGGTGACATACCAGCAGGCGATGATGAGCGCACCCACCCCCAGGCCTCCGAGCAGGATGTCGCTGCGCCAGGCGTCGCGCCGGCCCAACGCGAAGACCACCAGAACGATGGCGGCCACGCCCGCCGCAAGCATCACCGCAGTCTCCGGCGCCATGCCGGCGGCGGACAGGAAGGCGGGTAGGGTCTGGGCGTGGCCAAGCTCCACATTCACCGGGTCGAGGAAGCGTACCCGCCACACGCCAGTGAGGCCACGCAGGGTCATCGATGCGCCGATTGCAAGGAAGGTGAAGACCACCAGCGACTTGAGGTTGCCGCCGCCCAGGCGGATCAGCGTCTTGCTGCCGCAGCCGGAGCCCAGCACCATGCCGGTGCCGAACAACAGGCCGCCGACGATGTGGGACAGCCAGATCAGCCTGCTGCCGGTGTAGATGGTCTTCGCCGGATCGAACAGGCCCGCCAACTGCAGGGCTGCGGTGCCGAGGATGGCGGTGGCGATGGCCAGCAGCCACATGCGCATGCGGCCCCAGTCACCGATGTTCACGATGTCGGAGACGGCGCCCAGCGTGCAGAAGTGGGTCTTGTTGCCGATGAAGCCGAACAGGCCGCCGATGGCGAAGGCGAGCCAGGCGATGGTGGCGGGGGAGACCAGGGCGTCTTCCATGATGCGGCGGAGGATTGTGAACAGGCCGGGATTCTAGCGGGCATCGCGACGCAGGCGGCGATCTTTGCGCGGCCTGATCTGGCTGGGCTGCTTGTCGGAGGCCGCCGGCCAGGCGCCTTGCGGCTCTCTGCAGCGTGTCAGAGGTTGCGCGGCTGGTAGGGTGTGGGGTCGCTGAGGCCGGCAGCTTCGAAGCCGGCGCGGCGCAGGCGGCAGGCATCGCAGCGGCCACAGGCACGGCCGTTGTCATCCGCCTGATAGCACGAGACCGTGAGGCTGTAATCCACGCCCAGGGCGGTGCCGCGGCGGATGATGTCGGCCTTGGAGAGGTCGATCAGCGGCGCATGGATGGTGACACCGTTGCCTTCGACGCCTGCCTTGGTCGCCAGGTTGGCCATGGTCTCGAAGGCCTTGATGAATGCCGGGCGGCAGTCGGGATAGCCGGAGTAATCCACCGCATTGACGCCGACGAAGATGTGCCGCGCGTCCAGCACTTCCGCCCAGGCCAGCGCGATGGACAGCATGACGGTGTTGCGCGCCGGCACATAGGTGACCGGGATGCCGTCTGCCTCGACGTCCTCCGGCACCGCGATGGACGGATCGGTGAGCGCAGAGCCGCCGAACTGGCCCAGGCCGACGCGGGCGAGGCGATGCTCCCTGGCGCCCAGGGCGTCGGCGACGCGCTTGGAGGCGGTCAGCTCGGCGGCGTGGCGCTGGCCGTAGGAAACGGACAGGGCGTAAGTCTCCAGCCCCATGTCGCGGGCAATGGCGAGGCAGGTAGCGGAATCCAGGCCGCCGGAAAGGAGGACGACGGCGCGCTGCTTGTCTGTCATGGGAGGGGTTCCGTGTCGTGCTGCGGCGCCTGGCGGGCTTAGCGGCCGCGGGCGTCGTTCCACAGGATCTTGTGCAACTGTAGTTGAAAGCGCACCGGCAGGCGGTCGCGCACTATCCATTCCGCCAGGTCCGCCGGGTCGAGATCACCGGCCACCGGCGACAGCAGCACGGTGCAGCGGCGGGTGAGCGCATGCTCGGCGATACGCGCCTTCGCCCACTCGTAGTCCGCAGCGTCGGCGAGGACGATCTTCACTTCGTCCGAGGCATTCAGGAAGGGAATGTTGTCGTAGCAGTTCTTGGCCTCTTCGCCGGAACCAGGGGCCTTCAGGTCCATGATGCGGGAAACCCGCGGATCGACCGCCGAGATGTCCAGCGCGCCGCTGGTCTCCAGCGACACCGAGTAGCCGGCGTCGCACAAGGCGGTGAGCAAGGTCGGACAGGCCTTCTGCGACAGCGGTTCGCCGCCGGTAACGCAGACGTGCAGCAGGCCGTGGCTGGCGACTTCTTCCAGTACCGAGGCCACATCACGGCCCTTGCCGCCCTGGAAGGCGTAGGCGGTGTCGCACCACACACAGCGCAGCGGACAGCCGGTGAGACGGACGAAAACGGTGGGAAGGCCGACGCGGGTCGATTCGCCCTGAACCGAGGCGAAGATTTCCGTGATGCGAAGCTTGGCGGCGGCCGGAGCCGCCGTCGATACCGCCATGATCAGCGCTTGCCGAGGCGTTGCTTGGCCGTTTGCGCGGCGTTGCTGCTCGGGTAGCGTTCCACCAGCGACTGCAAGGTCCGCTGGCTGGTCCGGGCATCGCCCATGGCCTGCTGGCTGTTCGCCAGACCGAGCATGGCGTCCGGCGCCATGGCATCGTTGGGCCACTTGCCCAGAACGGTGTTGAAGTGGTTGGAGGCTGCGGAAACCTCCTTGGCCTGCAGGGCTGCGTTGCCGGCCCAGAAGTGGGCGCCGGGCAGGAAGCTGCTGGCGGGGTGCTTGCCTATGAAGGCATCGAAGGCGGCCAGCGCTTCACGCGCCTTGCCTTCCTTCAGCAGGTTCAGGCCTGCTTCGTATTCGGCGGATTCGGCCGCGGGATCCACCGGAGCCTGCGCTTGCGCCTGCTGGGTGGCCGCGACCGTTTCCAGCTGCCTCAGCCGGTTGTCGAGGTCGACATAAAAATCGCGTTGGCGCTGCTTGAGCGATTCGACTTCGTTCAGCACCACTTCGAGTTGTCCGCGCAAGCGGGCCACCTCGTCGCGAAGTTGTTGGTTCTGGTTGGCGAGTTCGAGCTGGCCGTTGCGGGCCGTGGCGATCTGGCTTTCCAGGTCCTGTCGCATTTCGACGATCTGACGACGCGCCTCGGCGTCGTCGAACAGACCCGCATGGGCGGGTCCGGCCGACGACAGTGCGAGTAGCGCCACCAGCGGCACGAGGCGCTTCATCTTAGAACTCGCCCGAGTACAGGATGTCGCTACGGCGGTTCTGCGCGAAGCAAGCTTCGGTGCTTTCGGTGCAGCGCGGCTTCTCTTCGCCCAGGCTCACGGACTCGATCTGGCCTTCCTTGGCGCCCAGCAGTTGCAGCGCTTGCTTGACGGCGTCGGCACGCTTCTGGCCGAGGGCCAGGTTGTACTCGCGGCTGCCGCGTTCGTCAGTGTTGCCCTGGATCAGGATGCGCATTTGCGGGTTCTGGACCAGGAAGCGGGCGTGGGCTTCGACCAGCGGCTTTGCTTCGGCCTTGATGACGAAGCTGTCGAAGTCGAAGAACACGCTGCGCTTGGACAGGATGTTGTTCGGGTCGGTGAGGGCGGCGATGCCGGAGCCGGACAAGGGCGGCGCGGTCACGGTGGCGACACCGGAGCCGGAGCCGGCGCGATCTTCGACCTTGGCACCAGTTTGCTCGGGGCCGCCGGTGCTGGAGCACGCGGCGAGCAGAGCGGCGAGTAGAGCGGGCAGAACGAGTTGCTTCATGGATGTTTCTCCAGTTCGTCTTATGTTGGACAGACAGCAGCGTTATTGCTTCTGCGCGGGGCCCCAGGCGGGTTCCCGCACATCCGCGGCCTGCACCGAAAGACGCTGTTTCACCCGGCCATCGGACGAAACGGCCGCAAGTATGCCTCTGCCGCCGCTTTCGGAGGCGTAGAGGATCATGCGGCCGTTGGGGGCGAAGCTGGGCGATTCGTCTCGCGTCGAATCGGTGAGGATCGTGGTCTGGCGGGTGGTCAGGTCTTGGACCGCCACCTGGAAGCGACCGTTGTTGCGGGTGATGAAGGCGAGCAGGCGGCCGTCTGCGGACGGGCGCGGCGTGACGTTGTACGTGCCTTCGAAGGTAACCCGCTGGGCGCTGCCGCCGCTGGTCGGAATGCGATAGATCTGCGGGCTGCCGCCGCGATCGGAGGTGAAGTAGATCCACTGGCCGTCCGGCGCCCAGGCCGGTTCGGTGTCGATGCCGGAGGAGGTGGCCAGGCGGCGAACGCCGGAGCCATCGGCCGACAACACATAGAGCTGCGACAGGCCGTCCTTGGTCAATACCACCGCCAGTTGCTGGCCGTCGGGTGACCAAGTCGGGGCTGAGTTGGAGCCCTTGAAGTTGGCCACGACCTGGCGCTGGCCGGTGGCAAGCGTGTGGACGTAGACGATGGGTTTCTTCTGTTCGAAAGAGACGTAGGCCAGGCGCTGACCGTCGGGCGACCAGGCCGGGGAGATGATGGGCTCGCGCGACACCAGCGCCGCCTGCGGGTTGGCGCCGTCAGCGTCGGCGATCTGCAGCTCGTAGCGGGCGCCGCTCTTCACCACGTAGGCGATGCGGGTGGAGAAGTAACCGGGCAGGCCGGTGAGCTTCTCGTAGATGAAGTCGGCGATGCGGTGTGCGGTGAGGCGGTTCTGCGCCGGTGCCATGCGCAGCACTTGGCCGCCGATTTCCTGCTGCTTCTGGGTGTCGAAGAGGCGGAAGCGGATCTCGTAGCGGCCGTCGGGCTGCGGGATCACGCTGGCGGCAAGGGCGGCATCCGCCCCCCGGGAGCGCAGGTCGGCGAGATCGGGCACGCGGGATTCGGGCAGCGACAGCGGGCCGATATCCACCAGGTTGAACAGGCCGCTGCGCTCCAGGTCGGCCTTGACGATGTCGGAGACGCCGCGCGGCAGCGCACTCTCGTTTTCGAAGATGGGCACGACGACCGGGAAGCGGGCAGCGCCCGCTCCGGTGATCTCGATGGAGAGCTGGGCATGGGCCGCCAGCGACAGGGCGGCGAGCGCGGTGGCCAGGATGAGGCGAAGGGCGTGGAGCGTCTTGTTCATGGCGTATTCAGGATGCGAATTATAGCGAACCGTTTCCGTCATTCCTCCAACGGCCTGAATTTCAGTTCAAGCGTGCGCTGGAAAAGTTCCCTTGATTCCGGCAAAGGCAGCGGGCTGGAGCGACGGATGGCGCGTTCGATGGCCTCGTCCAGGGCAGGAATACCGGAGCTGCGTTTCAGTGTGACGTTCAGCACCTCGCCGCTGGGCAGCTGGTCGACCTCGAATACCGCCTCGGGGTTGCCGCTCAGGCCGGGTGGGCGCAACAGGTTGCCGCGGACCTTGGTGCGGATCGCGTTCTGGTAGGCATCGCCGGCCGCACGGTTGCGGGCCGCGCTGGCGCGCGCGGCTTCATCACGCATCAGCTTTTCGAGCTGGGCGCGCTCATTGGTCTGGGCCAGCGTCTGATCCAGCAGCTTCGCCATGTGGTCGTCCTTGGGCGGCTGCGCAGGCTTGGGCTCGGGCTTCTTCGGCTCCGGCTTGGGTTCCGGCTTCGGCTCGGGCTTGGGCGGTTCCGGCTTTTTAGGTTCTGGCTTGGGCTCCGGCTTCTTCGGTTCCGGTTTGGGCTCAGGCTTTTTTTCCGGCGCCTTGGTGGCGATATCCGGTTTGGGCGCGGGCTTGGGCTCAGGCTGCGGTGCCGGCTTGGGCGGCTCCGGGCGCGGCTGGGGCTTGGGTTCGGGC
>NZ_WUEI01000075.1 GCF_012911025.1 Azoarcus sp. TTM-91
TTCCAGTTCCAGGTCCAGCGGCTTGCCGTGGTCCAGCGCCAGGTCGATCTCGGTTTCCACCGGTGCATCCCGGCCAGCGGCGGCGCGCTCGCCGGTGCCAGCGGCATCGCTATCGCTGTCCAGGCCGGCATCGCCGACGTCGGCGCCGGCATTGCGCGAGTCGTCCGCGCCCGGATCGCCGGTGGGGCCGCTGTCCAGGCCCAGGTCCTGGCCGCTGGCCTCGCCCGCCAGGCCGGGGCCGCCGACGAGGTCGCTGCCGCTGTCGGAGCTGTCGCTGGGGCCGAGGGCGCGGGTGCCGTGGCCCTTGCTGGTGTCCGGCTTGCGCTCCAGCGGCGGGTTCAATGTGCTTGCCATGGCCATCTCCTGTTCGTTGCGTGCCAGCCTCTTCAGCAGATCGCGTTCCCGGCGCGCCGCCGTCGCGCTGTGGCGGGAGGGCGGGCGGCGCGGTGTAAATGTTGCGGCGCGGCTGTAGGTTTTTCCCGGCGGCATGGCCGTGGGCCCGGGGCTGCGTGGCCGGCGGTGTGGCCGACTCATGCCCGCGCCCGCGCCCGCAGCCGCGCCGGCTGCTCGCGCGCCAGCAGGGCTTCCGCCTGCTGCAGCACTTCGCCCACGCCCTCGTCGGCGGTGAAGCCGGGCGGGGCCCAGACGCTGCGGTGCTGGTCCTGCTCCAGCGGTGCCCAGCGCGCGATGTCGGTCGCCCGGAAGATGCCGACGCTGGGGCGGTGCAGCGCGGCGCAGAGCTGGGCGATGTCCTTGTCGTCGCTGATCACCAGCCGGGCTTCGCTGAGTTGGGCGGCGAGGGCGCCCGGCGCCAGTGGATCCTGGCCGTGGCGGGCCGGGGTGCGCAGGGCCTGTTGCACCGCGTGGCCGGCGTCGCTGCCGGCGGCCGTCAGCACCAGCGGCAGGCCGGTGGCGGCGTGCAAGGCATCGCCCACCGCGGCGAAGGCCGGCGGCGGCCAGCGGTCCGCCCCGGCACCGGCGCAGGGATGCAGGCAGATGTAGCCGTCCGCCGGCAGGTCGTCCGCCGCGCCGCTGTCGGCCAGGGCCTGCATGTCCTCCGCCAGCAGCGGGAACTCCAGCCGTTCTCCCTGGCGCGGGGCGCCGAGGAAGTCGGTGAGTTCCAGCAGGCGGCGCACCTCGCTGCCCTGCGTCGGCCACGGCAGGAAGGCGGCGCTGGCGGTGTCGGTGGCCGCGATGTCCGCCGCTTCCGCCGGCTGGAAGCCGGCGTTGGCGCCGGCATCGAACAAGGCGACGACGGCGTTGGCGAGCGGGCTCTCGCCGTGCATCTGCAGGGCGAGGTCGAAACGGCGGGACTGCAGCTCGGTGAGGAAGCCGGGGATGGCCGGGAGATCCGGCGTCTGTTCCGGCAGGCCGGGAAAGCCGGGGAAGGCAACGAAATCGTCCACATAGCCCGGGTAGCGCCGGGGGAAGTCGCGCGCCCAGGGCAGGCCGACCAGGGTGATGCGCGCCTCCGGGCAGGCGGCCCGCAGCGCGCGCAGCGCCGGCACTGCGCACAGCGTCTCGCCCACCGGCAGGGCGCGGAAAACGAGGATGTTGCGCGGGCAGCGGTGCTGCAGCAGCGAGGTCTTCATGGCTGGCTCCCGGTCAGGCGATGCCGATGCGCTAGCAATCGGCAGGCCGGGCTCGCCGATTGCTCTACCGCCGCAGAGGAGGGCGCCACGCCGCGATGGACGCCGTTCTCCCTCGATTTCCCGACGCTGGAACAGATGAACGGAGGAACAAGAAGATGAGGTCGAATGGACAGCTTGCGACCTGGCTGGAACTGGCGACGGCGGCCGCGCAGGGCGCGCAGGCAGCGCGCACGGTGAAGGTCCATCCGGTGGGCGGCCACGGCGGCGAGTGCGTGGCGGTATCGGTGAACGAGCGTCTGCTGCATGACGGCGAGGGCCGTATCACGGTGTTCCGCGGCGCCGAGGCGGCGGCCCATTTCCTCGGGTGCGGCGGGGTGCCCGCCTATCTGCCCGGCGCGCCGGTGCCGGTGGCGGTGAGCTGCGGCGATGCCGCCCGCTGCCTGCACCTGAAGCGGGGCAAGCGGCTGGCCGCCTGCTGCCGGGCCAGCCAGGCAGAGGCAGTTTCATGAGCGGCAACGGGCGTTTCTTACATCGCCGTGTAGTCCTTGCACGCTGCATAGCCGCCGCCGGCACTGGCCGCAGCCGCCGCTTCGGCGGGCTGGCGCGGCTGCGGACGGCGCTGGCGCTGTCGCTGTCGGTGTCGCTGGCAGCGCCGCTGCCGGCCGCGGCGGCGCAAGGCGCCGGCATGGAGCGCAGCGGCGCTGCCAGCGAGGGCGGCCCGGCGATGCGCGCCGACCTGCAATACCTCACCCGCGCCCAGGCCCTGCTTGGCAGCCGGGTGAAGAACGCCGCCGGCGAGGATCTCGGCAAGGTGGAGGAGCTGGTGGTGGATACGACCCGTCAGGTCGCCCACTACGCGGTGCTCAGCTTCGGCGGCGTGCTGGGGCTGGGCGACAAGCTGTACGCCTACCCGATACGCATGCTGCGACCCACCTCCGCCGCCGGCGAGCTGACATTGGACATGGCCCGCGAGCGCCTGCAGCAGGCGCCGGGCTTCAGCCCGGAGCGCTGGCCGGAATGGGGCACCAGCGCCTACCTGCGCAATGTGGACCGCTACTTCGGCAGCGCCGAGGCCACCCAGGCTGGCCCCACGCTGCGGCTGCTGCGGGCCAGCGAGCTGATCGGCAGTGAAGCGGTGGATGGCGAGGGCAAGACGGCCGCGAAGGTGGCCGACCTGGTAGTCGGCCTGGGCAATGGCCGGGTTGCCTGCGCGGTGCTGGAAGTCCAGCCTGCGGAAGGGGGGCCGGTGCTGGTGCCGGTGGCGCTGTCCGCGCTGGTGTTCCCCCACGGCGGCAATGCGGCGGTGCTGCGCGCGCCGCTGGGGGAAGAGGCGATGCGCCACGCCTTCCCGCGCGGGCAGTGGCCCAACTTCAACGACGAACGCTACCAGCGCGAGCTGGACACTTACCTGCGGGACAGCGAGGTGAAGAATGCACGCCCTTGAAGCCGCGGCCTTCGCCGCCGAGGACTCCACGCAAGACTTCGCCGGCGCGCTGCTCGCCGGCCTGCACGCCCAGCCCAAGCGGGTGCCGTGCAAGTTCCTGTACGACGCCGAGGGCTCGGCCCTGTTCGAACGCATCTGCGAGCTGCCGGAGTACTACCCCACCCGCACCGAGATGGCGCTGCTCGGCGAGCATGCCGCCGAGTTCGCCCGCTACATGGGGCCGGACGTGGAACTGATCGAGTTCGGCGCCGGCTCCGGCCGCAAGGCCAGCATGCTGCTGGACGTGCTGGAGCGACCGCGGCTCTACATGCCGATCGACATCTCGCCGGATGCGGTGGCCGCGGCGGCGGGCACGGTGTGGCATGCCTTTCCCCACCTCAAGGTGGTTCCGCTGGAGGCGGACTACACCGGCCCGCTGGCGCTCGGCCCGCAGCGTGGCCAGCGCCGGGTCGGCTTCTTTCCCGGCTCGACGATAGGCAACTTCCCGCCGGACGAGGCGCTCGCCTTCCTGCGCCGGCTGGCGGAGCTGCTGCGCGGCGGCGGCCTGCTGATCGGGGTGGACCTGGTGAAGGACCCGGCGGTGCTGCATGCCGCCTACAACGACGCCGCCGGCGTCACCGCCGCCTTCAACCGCAACCTGCTGGCCCGCGCCAACCGCGAGCTGGAGGCGGATTTCCTGCTCGACCGCTTCGCCCACTACGCCTTCTACCAACCGGTGGCGCGGCGGGTGGAGATGCACCTGGTCTCGCTGGTGCAGCAGCAGGTGCACGTCCGCGGCCAGACCATTTCCTTCGCGGCCGGCGAAACCCTGCACACCGAGGATTCCTACAAATACTCGGTGCTTGGCTTTCACTCGCTGGCCGCCCAGGCCGGCTTCCTGCCACGGGCCACGCGGGTGGACCCGCAGCACCGCTTCAGCCTGCACTGGCTGGAGGTGCCGGCCTGAGTCGCGCCCCGCCGCCAGCGAACGACAAGGAGAGTCCCATGTTGCCCAGCACCCAGCAGCGCGTACCGCTGCATACCGCCACTCATGTGAACCGGCGCCTCCGCGAGCAGGCCCGCGCTTCGGTGCAGAACGCCGCGCTCGGCGGCCTGCCCGGCATAGATCGCCGCCTCGCCGAACTCGACCGCGAGTGGGACATCGAGCGCGTGCTGGAGACCAACGCCGCCTCGCTGGTGGTAGCCGGCTGCGCCCTCGGCGCCTTCGCCGACCGCCGTTTCTTCGCCCTGCCGGCGCTGGTGGGCGGCTTCCTGCTGCTGCACGCGCTGCAGGGTTGGTGCCCGCCGCTGCCATTGCTGCGCAGGCTGGGCGTGCGCACCGAGGCGGAGATCGAGGACGAGCGCCGCGCGCTGCTGGCGAGCCGGACGGACGTCCTCGCCGCTTCCCGCGGCGGTCCGGCGGGCCGAGTGCAATGACCGCCAGGCTGCAGGATGCCGGGGATGGCCGCCTCAGCGGCCACGACATCTACCTGTTCCGCGAGGGCTCCCACACCCGGCTGTACGAGAAGATGGGCTGCCAGCTGGAGGAGGGCGGTGCCAGCTTCGCGGTATGGGCGCCCAACGCCCGTGCGGTGTCGGTGGTGGGCGACTTCAATGATTGGCGCGACGCCGCCGCGCCGCTCAGCCCGCGGCCGGACGACTCCGGCCTGTGGGAAGGCCGGGTGGCCGGTGTGCGCGCCGGCGCGCTGTACAAGTACCGCATCGTCTGCGCCAACGGCGAGGTCGCCTACAAGGCCGACCCCTACGCCGCCTACGCCGAAGCGCCGCCGCAGACCGCCTCCCGCGCCTGGCGTTTCGACTACGCCTGGGGCGACGGCGAATGGATGCACAGCCGCGGCCGCCGCCAGGCGCTGGACACGCCGATGAGCATCTACGAGGTGCATCTCGGTTCCTGGCTGCGCCCCGAGGGCGGAGCCTTGCCCGGCTACCGCGAGATCGCGCCACGGCTGGCGGAATACGTGTCCGGCATGGGCTTCACCCACGTCGAATTCCTGCCGCTGGCGGAGCATCCCTTCTACGGCTCCTGGGGCTACCAGTGCACCGGCTACTTCGCGCCCAGCGCCCGCTACGGCACGCCGGAGGACTTCATGTTCCTGGTGGATTGCCTGCACCGCGCCGGCATCGGCGTGATCATGGACTGGGTGCCCTCCCACTTTCCCAGCGACGCCCACGGCCTCGCCGAGTTCGACGGCACCCACCTCTACGAGCATGCCGACCCGCGCCAGGGCTACCACCCGGAGTGGCACTCCAGCATCTTCAACTACGGCCGCCACGAGGTCTGCGCCTTCCTGCTCTCCAGCGCCACCTGCTGGCTGGACCGCTACCACATCGACGCCCTGCGGGTGGACGCGGTGGCCTCCATGCTCTACCTGGACTACGGCCGCAAGCACGGCGAATGGATACCCAACCGCTACGGCGGCAAGGAGAACCTGGAGGCGGTGGCCTTCCTGCGCCGGCTCAACGAATCGGTGTATCGCGAGTTCCCGGATGTGCACACCATCGCCGAGGAATCCACCGCCTGGCCCATGGTGTCGCGGCCGGTGCACCTCGGCGGCCTGGGCTTCGGCATGAAGTGGAACATGGGCTGGATGCACGACACGCTGGATTACTTCAAGCATGACCCGATACACCGCAAGTACCACCACGGCCGCATCACCTTCTCCATCTGGTATGCCTTCCAGGAGAACTTCGTGCTGCCGCTGTCGCATGACGAAGTGGTGTATGGCAAAGGCTCGCTGATCGCCCGCATGCCGGGCGACGACTGGCAGCGCTTCGCCGGCCTGCGCTGCCTGTTCGCCTACATGTGGGCGCACCCGGGCAAGAAGCTGCTGTTCATGGGCGGCGAGTTCGCCCAGCAGGCCGAATGGAGCCACGAAGGCGAACTGGACTGGGGCGCGCTGCAGGACCCGCGCCGCGGCGGGCTGCGCCTGCTGGTGGGCGAGCTCAACCACCTCTACCGCGCCCACGCCGCCCTGCATGCGCGGGATTTCGACGCCAGCGGCTTCCAGTGGGTGGACAGCGAGAACGGCGACGACAGCGTCATCGCCTTCCTGCGCCGTGCCGAAGGCGGGCGGGACGTGCTGGTGGTATGCAACTTCACGCCAATGGTGCGCAACAACTACCTGGTGGGCGTTCCCCACGGCGGCTACTGGCGCGAGGAGCTGAACACCGATGCCGCGCTGTACGGCGGCAGCGACGCCGGCAACTTCGGCGGCGTGGAGGCGGCGCCGGCGCCCTGCCACGGCCAGTCCTGGTCGCTGGCGCTGACACTGCCGCCGCTGGCGGTTCTCTACCTGGTGCCGGAGGGCGAGCATGGAAGCACGCAAGGATGAGCTGCCGGACGAGGGGAGGGTGCGCGCCGTCGTCGAGGCGGTGACGCCGCAGGTGGACGGCGGCCGCTTCCCGGCCAAGCGCAGCGTGGGCGAGGAGTTGGTCGTGGAGGCGGACTGCTTCGCCGACGGCCATGACGCGGTGGTCGCCATGCTCTGCTGGCGGCGGGAAGGCGAGGGTGCCGAGGCCTTCCCCAATGTCGCCGGCTTGAGCGCCGGCGGCACCGGGCGCTGGCATGCGGTGCCGATGCGCCCGCTGGGCAACGACCGCTGGCGCGCCAGCATCCGCCTGCCGGAGATGGGGCGCTGGTGGTACACCGTGTGCGCCTGGGTGGATGCTTTCCAGTCCTGGCGCAACGAGCTGATCCGCCGTACCGATGCCGAAGACATCCGCATCGCCGCGCTGGTCGGGGCAGAGCTGGCGGAGGCCGCCGCCGCCCGTGCCGGTGGCGACGACGGCCAGCGCCTCGCTGCCTGGGCGCGGCGCCTGCGCGACAGCAGCGCCGCCGCCGACATCGACGAACTGAAGGCCCTGGCGCTGGACGCCGGCCATGCCGAACTCGCCGCCCGCCACCCCGACCGCCGCTTCGCCGCCACCCATGCGCCGCTGCCGCTGGACGTGGACCGGGTGCGCGCCCGCTGCGGCGCCTGGTACGAGTTCTTCCCCCGTTCGCTGACCACCCCGGTGCACGGCACCCTGGCGGACTGCATCGCCCATCTGCCGCGGGTGGCGGCGATGGGCTTCGACATCGTCTACCTGCCGCCCATCCACCCCATAGGCCGCGAGCGCCGCAAGGGGCCGAACAACGCCCTGGCGGCCGGCGCCGACGATGTCGGCAGCCCCTGGGCCATAGGCGCGCGCGAAGGCGGCCACCTCGCCATCCATCCCCAGCTCGGCAGCGCCGAAGACCTGCGCCGGCTCATCGCCGCCGCCCACGGCCACGGCATGGAAGTGGCGCTGGACGTGGCCCTGCAGTGCGCGCCCGACCACCCCTGGGTGGCCGAGCACCCGGCGTGGTTCCGCCGCCGGCCGGACGGCAGCGTGCAGTACGCCGAGAACCCGCCGAAGAAATACCAGGACATCTACCCCTTCGACTTCGAGAGCGAGGACTGGCGCGCCATGTGGCAGGCCCTGGCCGGCATCTTCCGCCACTGGATAGGCGAGGGCGTGCGGGTGTTCCGGGTGGATAACCCGCACACCAAGTCCTTCGCCTTCTGGGAATGGGCCCTCTCCGCCATCCGCCGCGACCATCCGGACACCCTCTTCCTGGCCGAGGCCTTCACCCGGCCGCGGGTCATGCACCGGCTGGCCAAGCTGGGCTTCAACCAGTCCTACACCTACTTCACCTGGCGCAACACCCGGCCGGAGCTCACCGCCTATTTCCAGGAACTGGCCCACGGCCCCGGCTACGACTACTTCCGCCCCAACGTCTGGCCCAACACGCCGGACATCCTGCCGGAGTACCTGCAGACCGGCGGCCGCGGCGCCTTCGCCGTGCGCCTCATCCTCGCCGCCACCCTGGCCGCCACCTACGGCATCTATGGCCCGGCCTTCGAGCTGATGGAACAGCGCCCGCGCGAGCCGGGCAGCGAGGAATACCTGGATTCGGAGAAATACCAGCTGCGCGACTGGCAGGCGGTGCGCCAGGAGCGCGGCGACGGGCTGGGCGAGCTGATCGCCCGGGTGAACCGCATCCGCCGCGCCAACCCGGCGCTGCACGGCAACGCCTCGCTGCGCTTCCTCGACATCGACAACGAGCACATGCTGGCCTACGCCAAGCACGCGCCAGCGAGCACGGAGGGAGAGGAGGAGGGCGGCGGGGAGGATGCCGAGGGCGGCAACCTCATCATCGTCGTCGTCAATCTCGACCCCTACCACGTCCATGACGGCTGGCTGACGCTGGACCTGCCGGCGCTGGGCATGGAGGCCGACGCCTCCTACCAGATGCACGACCTGCTCACCGGCGCCCGCTACCTGTGGAGCGGCCCGCGCAACTTCGTCCGCCTGGACCCCGGCCGCCTGCCGGCCCACATCTTCCGCGTGCGCCGCAAGCTGCGCAGCGAGCGCGATTTCGACTACTTCTTCTGAGGGCCGCGCGCCATGGATACCCTACCCGGCGGACAAGGGAGTGCAGGCGGCAGGGACGACGACTACTGGTACAAGGACGCGGTGCTGTACGAGCTGCACGTCAAGGCCTTCTTCGACAGCAACGACGATGGCATCGGCGATTTCCCCGGCCTCACCCGCAAGCTGGACTACATCCGCGACCTCGGGGTGGACACGCTCTGGCTGCTGCCCTTCTACCCCTCGCCGCTGAAGGACGACGGCTACGACGTCGCCGACTACCACGGCGTGCTGCCGGCCTACGGCACCCGCAACGACTTCCGCAACTTCGTCCGCGAAGCCCACCGCCGCGGCCTGCGGGTGATCACCGAGCTGGTGGTGAACCACACCTCCGACCAGCACCCCTGGTTCCAGGCCGCCCGCCGGGCGCCGCCCGGCTCGGCCAAGCGCGACTACTACGTGTGGAGCCAGGACCCCAACCGCTACGCCGGCACCCGCATCATCTTCACCGACACCGAAACCTCCAACTGGGCCTGGGACCCGGTGGCCAAGGCCTACTACTGGCACCGCTTCTTCAGCCATCAGCCCGACCTCAACTACGAGAACCCGCGGGTGCTCAAGGCGGTGCTGCGCACCATGCGCTTCTGGCTGGACATGGGGGTGGACGGCTTCCGCCTGGACGCGGTGCCCTACCTGCGCGAGCGCGAAGGCACCAACAACGAGAACCTGGCGGAAACCCACGCCACCATCCGCGAGATCCGCCGCGTCATCGACGAGCACTACCGCGGCCGGGTGCTGCTGGCCGAGGCCAACCAGTGGCCGGAGGACGTGCGCGAATACTTCGGCGGCAACGAGCGCGGCGAGGGCGACGAGTGCCACATGGCCTACCACTTCCCGCTGATGCCGCGGCTGTTCATGGCGCTGGCGCAGGAAGACCGCTTCCCGGTCATCGACATCATGCGGCAGACGCCGGATATCCCGGACAACTGCCAGTGGGCCATCTTCCTGCGCAACCACGACGAACTCACGCTGGAGATGGTCACCGACCGCGAGCGCGACTACATGTGGCAGTTCTTCGCCAACGATCCGCGCATGCGCATCAACGTCGGCATCCGTCGCCGGCTGGCGCCGCTGCTGGAGAACAGCCGCGCCCGCATCGAGCTGATGAGCTTCCTGCTGCTCACCATGCCCGGCTCGCCCACGCTCTACTACGGCGACGAACTGGGCATGGGCGACAACGTTTTCCTCGGCGACCGCAACGGCGTGCGCACCCCGATGCAATGGACCTCGGACCGCAACGCCGGCTTCTCCCGCGCCGATCCGCAGCAGCTCTACCTGCCGCCGGTCATGGACCCCATCTACGGCTACCAGGCCATCAACGTCGAAGCCCAGGCGCGCAACCCGCACTCGCTGCTCAACTTCAACCGCCGCCTCATCTCCACCCGCAAGCAGTACCGCGCCTTCGGCCGCGGCAGCCTCGGCTTCCTGGAGCCGGGCAACCGCAAGGTGCTGGCCTACCTGCGCGAATACGGCGACCCCGGCCCGGACGGCTGCGGCGGCGAGCGCCTGCTGTGCGTCGCCAACCTGTCGCGCACGCCGCAGGCGGTGGAGCTGGACCTCGCCCGCCACGAGGGCAGGGTGCCGGTGGAGATCTCCGGCCGCACGTCCTTCCCGCCGATAGGCCGGCTGCCCTATCTGCTGACCCTGCCCGGCTACGGCTTCTATGCCTTCGAACTCTCCTGCCAGGCGCCGCCGCCGGAATGGCACGAGGAACGCCTGCCGCAGACCGATCTGCCGGTGCTGGTGCTCACCGACGGCTGGCGCACCTTCCTGCGCATCGTCGAGAGCGCCGCCAACCGCTCCCGCCAGGCCATCGCCAGCCGCAGCCGCGCGCTGTTGCAGGACCAGGTGCTGCTGCCCTACCTGCAGACGCGGCGCTGGTTCGCCGCCAAGGGCGAAGCCGCCACCCGGGTGGAGGTGCTGGAGGAGCAGGAATGGCGCAGCAACGGCAGCAGCTGGCTGCTCACCGTGCTCAAGGTCAGCTTCGCCGCCGCCGAGCCGCAGCACTACTTCCTGCCGCTGGCGGTGGCCTGGGAGGAGCATGGCGAATACCCGGCCGACCGCGTCGGCGCGCTGGCACTGGCGCGGGTGCGGGAGAAGGCGCGCGTCGGCCTGATCTACGACGGCTTCGCCGATCCGCTGTTCTGCCGCGCCCTGCTGGGCGCGATGGCGGCCGGCGAAACCCTGCCGCTGGGCGGCGGCAGCGTGCGCTTCGGCGCCGCCGCGCGGGAACTGCTGAACGCCGCTGCCGGCGAGGAAGTGCGCCTGCCGGCGCTGGAGCAGACCAACACCGGCGTGTTCTTCGGCAAGCGCCTCTACCTCAAGGGCTACCGCCGGCTGCAGCAGGGCGTGAATCCGGAGCTGGAAATGGGCTACTTCCTCGCCCGCGCCGGCTTCCCCCACATCGCCCCGGTGGCCGGCTCGGCCGAATACCTGGATGCCGGCGGCGCCAGCGCGGCGCTGGCCATGGCCCAGGTGTACGTCGAGAACCAGGGCAATGCCTGGGACTACACCCTGGACCACCTCGGCCGCCTGTTCTCGCCCGACATGTGGCCGGGTAGCGGCGAGGAGCGCGACGCCGAAGGGCTGAACCGCGTCTACCTGCTGCAGATCGCGGTGCTGGGCCGGCGCATCGGCGAGCTGCATGCGGCGCTGGCTTCCGACTCCGCCGATGCCGCCTTCCAGCCGGAGCCGGTGACCACCGGCGAAACCGAAGCCTGGCGCGCGGCGGTGGCGGCCGACCTCGGCCGCACGCTGGACCTGCTCGAAGCCCGCCGGCCGCAGCTGGAGGGCAGCGCGGCGGACGATGCCGGGCGGGTGCTGGCGATGCGCGCCGACCTCGGCGCCCGGCTGGCGACGCTGGACCTCGCCGCCGCCGGCATGGTCAAGACCCGCTACCACGCCGACCTCCACCTCGGCCAGCTGCTGCTGGTGCAGAACGAGTTCGTCATCGTCGACTTCGAGGGCGAGCCGGCGCGGCCGATGGCGCTGCGGCGGGAGAAGCACTCGCCGCTGCGCGACCTCGCCGGCATGCTGCGCTCCTTCGACTATGCCGCCCGCAGCGCTGAAGCCCGCGCGGTGCAGACCCAGCCGGAACGCGCCGCCGAATTCGCCCGCGAACTCGCCAGCTGGCAGGCGCAGACCACCGGCGTGCTGGTGGCCGCTTACCACGAAGTCGCCCAGCCCGCCTCCTACGGCGGGCCGGACTTCCTGGTGCTCTTCATCCTGGAAAAGCTGCTCTACGAGCTGCGCTACGAACTGGAGAACCGGCCGGACTGGGTGCGCATACCGCTCGCCGCGCTGGCCGACCTGGCGGTGGGCGAGGGCGGCTGAAAGTCCGCTTGCCACGGCTCGCCGGCGAAGCGTGCGGCGAGGAAATCCAGCAGCGCGCGCACCGCCGGCGGCAGGTGGCGGCGGGAGGGATAGATGGCATACACGGTGAGCACCGCCGGCCGCCACTGCGGCAGCACCACCTCCAGCTTGCCCTCGCGTACCAGCGGGCCGACCAGGTAGGTCGGCTGCAGCGCGATGCCCGCCCCGGCGAGGGCGGCGGAGGTCAGCACCGTAGCGTCGTTGGCGGTGAGCCGTACCGGCACCGTCACCAGCCGCTCGGCGCCATCCGCCGCATGGAAGCGCCACTGGTCGCGGCCGAAGTTGGTGTAGCCCAGGCAGCGGTGGCCGGGCAGTTCGTCCGGATGGCCGGGGCGGCCGGCGGCCTCCAGGTAGGCCGGCGCCGCCACCAGCACCGAGGCGCATTCCGCCAGCGGCCGCGCGATGAGGCCGGCATCCGGTTCATGGCTGATGCGGATGGCGAGGTCGATGCGGGCCTCGACCAGGTTGAGCGCGCCGTCGCTCACGTCCAGATGCACCTTGAGCTGCGGGTGCAGGCCGAGGAAGTCCCCCAATGCCGGCGCCAGCTGCGCATAGCCGAAGGACACGCTGGAGGTCAGCCGCAGCTGGCCGCGCAACTGGCCATCGGTGGAAGAGGCGTCTTCTTCCACCTCCTGCACGATGGACAACACCTGCAGGCAGCGCCGCAGGCATTGCTCGCCGGCGTTGGTCAGCTTCACGCTGCGGGTGGTCCGCTGCAGCAGCCGCGTCCCCAGCCACTGCTCCATCTCGGCGACATAGCGCGTGACCATCGCCCGGGACATGTCCAGGCGGTTGGCGGTGCCGGTGAAGCTGCCGCTGCGGGCAACCTCGGCGAAGACGCGCATTGCGGTCAGTCTGTCCATGTCCTTAGGGGAAACCTGGTCGATTGAAGAAACAAACAAGCCCATTCTGATGGGTTTATTGGCGTCGTTTCAATACCTAAAGTGGCGACATCGTTTCATCCCATCAAAGAGGAGTCGCCATGAAAGTGCTTCACACCCTGTTCGCCGCCGGCCTCGCGCTGGCCGCCACCGCCGCTGCCGCCGGCGAAGCCCTGAGCCTGAAGGTTTACAACGCCGATGCGCAAAGCTTCAACGTCAACTCGGTGCTGATCTCCGGTCCTACCGAAGCGGTGGTGGTGGATGCCGGCTTCACCCGCGCCGATGCCTACCGCATCGCCGCCAACGTGCTCGACAGCGGCAAGAAGCTCACCACCGTGCTGGTCAGCAACGCTGACCCGGATTACTACTTCGGCGCCGAGGTGCTCAAGCAGCTGTTCCCGGACGCGCGGGTGGTGACCACCCCGGCGGTGCGCAGCCGCATCCAGGCCAAGATGCAGGCCAAGCTCGGCTTCTGGGGGCCGAAGATGGGCGCGAACGCGCCGCAGTCGCCGGTGCTGCCGGACCTGCTGCAAGGCAACACGGTGACGGTGGACGGCGAAGCCCTGGAAGTGCGCGGCACCACCGGCCTGCTGGCGCACCGCCCCTATGTGTGGGTGCCGGCGCTGCGCGCCGTCGTCGGCAACGTGGCGGTGTTCGGCAACATGCATGTGTGGACCGCCGACACCAAGACGGTGGAAGAGCGCGCCGCCTGGATCGCCCAGCTGGACGAGATGGCCGCGCTGAAGCCGGCGGTGGTGGTGCCCGGCCACATGAAGGCCGGCACGCCGATCGACGCCGCCAACCTGAGCTTCACCCGCGACTATCTGAAGCGCTTCGAAGCCGCGGTGCAGGAGTCCGCCGGCAGCGCCCAGCTCATGCAGGCCATGCAGGCCGCCTACCCGCAGCTCGGCACCAGCCTGTCGCTGGAGATAGGCGCCAAGGTGGTCAAGGGCGAAATGCCCTGGTAAGCCGCCCTCCGGCAACCGCGCGCCAGCTGCGGGAAAGCCGCCGAGCCGGCAGGTGCCCGGCGCCGGGGCAAACCCGCGGCCTGCAAAACGCCCATCCATCCAGGTGGGCGTTTTGCTTTGCGCGCCGGCTTTCCTTTGCTGCCTTTCGGCGCGCGCCGGGCCGGCGGACGAAACGTTTGCCGGGCGCGCGGCCTCGAAGCTCCAGGTGCCGGTGCATGCGCCGCGCACCGGCCTGTCTCGCAAGCCCGCGCCGGTGGTCGACGACCCTGCGGCGCGGAACAGGAGATCACACCATGAGCGCATCGCCTGCCCGCATCGCCGTCTCCACCAGCAAGGATTTCAGCGCCAGCGCCGAACAGGTGTTCGATGCCTGGCTGGACCCGACCCAGGTGGCGAGCTGGTTCGCGCCCGGGCTGGGGCCGATGTGCCGCATCGACATCGACCCCCGCGTCGGCGGCGGCTTCCACCTCGACCAGGAGCGCGCCGGCGGCATCGCCCGCCATCGAGGCGAGTACCTGAAGCTGCAGCGTCCACGCCGCCTGGCCTTCACCTGGCAGGTGGAGGGCGACGAGGGCTACAGCCTGGTGCAGATCGACATCCAGCAACTGCCGGACGGCGGCTGCCACCTCGAACTCATCCACACCATGGACGCCGCCTGGGCCGGCTACGCAGACCGCACCCGCCAGGGCTGGGCCACCATGCTGGAGGGCATGGAGCGTGGCTTGTCGCGCGAGGCGGAGCAGGGCGGCGCGGCGCGCAAACTGCTCATCACCCAGGCTTTTCCCGCCACGCCCGAGGTGCTCTATGCCGCCTGGACAGATCCGGTGGTGGCCGGCGGCTGGCTGCTCACCGGCGCCGGCAGCGAGCAGGCGCAGCATCTGCTCGACGTCCGCCCCGGCGGCCGCTGGCAGATCACCGACCGCCGCGACGGCAGCGACTACACCGCCCGCGGCGAATACCTGGCGGTGGAGCCGGCGCACCGGCTGGTCTTCACCTTCGCCATGCCGCAGTTCTCGCCCGACAGCGACCGGCTCACCGTCGAATTCGAGCCGGCCGGCGACGGTTGCATGCTGCGCTTGACCCAGGAAGGCGCCGGCATGGACGCCGAACTCGGCAGCCTGCCCGCCGGTGCCCCCAGCGGCAGCGAAACCGGCTGGCGGGAAATGTTCGATCGCCTCGCCACCCTGCTGATCCGCAGCAGCGGCCGCGCCGGACAACCGGATACCGCCACCCTGCATTTCGAACGCCTGCTGCCAGGCAGCCCGGAGCAGCTGTGGCCCTGGCTCACGGTCAGCGACAAACGCGCCCAATGGCTGGCCGCCGGTGACATGCCCGACGCCACCGGCGACGCTTTCGAGCTGCACTTCGACAACACCCGCCTGTCGCCCCGCCGCACCCTCATCCCCGAACGCTTCCGCCGCTACGACAAGGTCTGCACCACCGCCCACCGCCTCACCTGCCGGGAGCCGCCCCATCGCCTGGGTTTCACCTGGGGCGGCGAGGGCGAGGACGCCTCGGCGGTGCACATTGAACTATCACCCGCCGGCGACCAGACCCGCCTGACCCTGACCCACAGCCGCCTGGTGAACGGCGCCGAACGCATCAATGTCGCCAGCGGCTGGCACACCCACCTCGCCATCCTCGCCGACAGACTCGCCGACCGAACCCCGCCGCCGTTCTGGCTGCTGTTCGAAGGGCTGGAGACGGACTATGCGAAGCGGCTGAAGGCCGCCGACCTGGATGTGGGGGTTTAGCGCAGGGAAGACGCCAAGCCCGGCGACCGCGCCCGCTGGCCGGCATCCTGACCGCCTCGGCGCCACTGCGGTAGCATCCGGCGCTCCCGCTCACAGGAGCCCGCAATGGCAATCGAGCTGAACAAGGACGCGCGCCGCGAGGCCATCGCCTCCATCGAACGCTACTTCCGCGAGAACATGGAAGAGCCCATAGGCAACATCGCCGCCGGCGGCCTGCTCGGCTTCTTCCTGGAAGAGATAGGCCCGGCGATCTACAACCAGGCGGTGGCGGACGTGCAGGTGCGTCTGCAGGCGCGGGTCATGGAACTGGACATCGAGGTCCATGAAGAGGAGTTCCAGTACTGGCGCAAGATGGAGCGGGGCGGGAAGGGGAGGAGGTGAGCTTGTGTGGGGCCGCCGCCCGGGTGGGTGGAGTTCATCGTCCCAGGATGTCGGCGGCTTCCAACCCGTTGCTGTGATCCGCTGTCAGCGCAGGCCAACGGCAGCTTTCTGAGCCGGCCAGTTGTACAGCGTGCCAGTTCTCCGATACCGGAGAAATTGCCTGATCGCAGTGGCTTATGAGCTTCAGTAGAAGTTGCAGCAATCCAAGCAAATGGCCCCGGCATCCTTGTTCAGGACGCCGGGGCCATTCGTTTCGCGGCCGCGAGCTTCAGCCCATCGTCAGAACCGATGCCCCAGCACCAGCTGGAAGGTCTCCAGCCCGGGGTTGGGGAGGTCTATGCCGGCGTTGGAGTAGTGGGTGACGCGGGCGCCCAGCCAGGTTTCGCCGACACCGCCGCGGCTGCCGCCCCAGGCGACGCCGAGGCCGACGTATTCGCCGAACTGGAAGCGGGTGGAGAAATCCTTGGAGCCGAGGTCGTTGCGCGACAGCACGTTGAGGCCCAGGCCGAGTTCCAGGTAGGGCCTCAGGGTTTGCACCGGCGGTTCGAAGCGGAAGTTGGCGAAGGCGCCGCCCTGCCACATGTCGTCGCCGTCATGGTGGTGCAGGTTCAGCTGCAGTTCCGGCGAGCCGGTGATGCGCCAGCCGCCGGGGTTGCTTGTAAACCAGGGCGACATCGTCCATTGCAGGCCGTAGCTGTCCACGTTGTTGCGGGTGCCGCCGAGCAGGGCGAAGCTCTGCTGGGCGAAACAGGCGGGGGCGATGCCGGCGAGGACGCCGGTGAGGGCGAGGGTGGCGGCAAGCCGGGTGGCGGGCCTCATGCGGCGGCGGGCGTGAGCGGAATCGGCTTTCTTCATGGTGTTTTGTCCTTGTTTTCACCGCGGTGCGGCGACGTGCTGCTCCAGCAAGCCCTGTTCCCGAGATGGGGAGGCGCGACAGCGCTCCGGTTTACGTTCCCGGCAGCCGCCTGCACCCCCATTCATTCCTTCGAGCTGTAAATCCTACTGAGAGGGGCGTTCCCGCTTGTCTGGCGCGCGGCCGGCGGGCGGGAACGGGCATTGCACGGCGATAGCCTGTGCAACTGCCTATGTCGGCGAATGCGGCATGGAGGCTATCGAATGGTGGGAGAGGCATGTAATGGATCTGCTGGCTCATACCGGCGTGCCGCTTGAGGATCAAATGCTGACCTGGCGTGAGATGGCCGGGATGCCGATCAGCAAGCTGGACGACGACGCCTTTACCCGGGTGCGGGTGATCCTGATGAACGCGATGGAGCTGGACGCGATGCGCCTGCAGGAGTTCGGCGCCCGCAGCGAGATGGACCTGCGCCTGTCGCTGGCCTGCGTGCGCCGCATCGAGCAGCACCAGGCCACCGCGGTGAGCTGGATGCTGTCCGCCGACCACTCCGCGCTGGAGGCTAGCGTGGCGTGCGAGCAGGTGGCGGTGGAGCTGACCGCCGCCATCGCCCAGCACGAGCCGGATCCCTATCTCGCCCAGGTGTACCGCTTCGGCCTGCTGGAAAACCTGGACCGCCTCTACCGCTACGCCGCGTTGCTGGACCGGCTGGAAGGCAAGGACGCGAACAACATCCTGCAGGGTTACACCGACATCGTGCCCGGCCGCCCCACCGCCGAATCCCACCGGGCCCCGCGCGACGACCTGCGCCGCCCCAGCGGCCCCGGCGCGCCGCTGGCCTCCCGCCTGCACATGATCCTGGTGGCGGCGGCGGCGCATCGGGCGCGGGATTACTACATGACCATAGGCCCGGCCTTCGCCGATCCGGTGGCGCGCGAGCTGTATGCCGAGATCGCCTCCTGCGGCGAGCAGCACGCCACCCAGTACGGCGCGCTGCTGGCGCCGGGCCCCAGCTTTCTCGAGAGCTGGCTGCTGCACGAGGCGGCCGAAGTCTACGCCTACCTCAGCTGCGCCCAGTCCGAGAGCAACCCGCGCATACGCGCCGTCTGGGAGCGTTTCTGCGACTACGAGCTGGGCCAGCTCCAGCATGTGGGCGAGCTGATGCGCCGGCATGAGCACCGCGACCCGGCGGAGGTGCTGTCCCACGGCCTGCCGGCGCCGCTGGAGTTCCGCAGCCAGCGCGACTTCGTGCGCGACGTGCTGAGCGAGGAAGTGCATCTGCGCGCCCGCGACGGCGGTTTCGTCGAGCGCGATGGCGAGAGCGCGGAGTCGCTGGAGTACCGCCGGCGGGTGAACGCCCACGGCTCGCCCTCCACCCAGGTTGCGCTGTCCTACCACTGGACGGCGGGCACCGAGCTGAATCGCCCGCGGCCGCCGTCCTGAGCCTGCATGAGGCGCGTTTCTCCATTCCGCCGCCACCTGCGGCTTGCCGAGGATTCTGAAATGAACCCAGCCGACACCCCTGTCTCCCGTTCCGTCCGCCGACGTCCCGCCCGCAGCGCCGCCGGCTTCAACCGTACCGGCGCGCAGAGCTCGCCGCTGGCCTTGCGCAGCATGCAGTCCTACGCCGACGAACAGGCGGCGCTGCCGCCGGCGGCCGACTGCGCCGCCGGCAAGGGCATCGCTGCGGTGCGGCTGGCCTACGTCCGCGAAGCCGGCGAGGTGGGCTCGGTGCCGATGCCGGGGGCGATCACCGATGCCTTCGCGCCACGGGCCGCCCACCGCGCTGCTGGCGCGCCTGAGCTGCTGGTGGACAAACTGGGCGAGCGCCTGAGCTGGGAGCGCAGCAGCGTGCGTCTCTATCAGGCGCTGATGGACAAGACCGCCGCGCTCGCCGCCGGCGCCACGCTGCCGCTGCAGGTGGAGGAGCTGCACCAGCTGCGGGAGGAGGCGCTGGAGCACATGCACATCGCCGCCTCGGCGCTGGACTCGCTGGGCGCGGATTCTTCCGCGCTCACCCCCAGCGCCGCCATCTCCGCCTTGGTCATCCACGGGGTCACCCAGGTGCTCACCGATCCCCGCACCACCCTGCACCAGTGCCTGGAAGCCATCCTTACCGTGGAACTGGCCGATGAGGCGAGCTGGGAACTGTTGATGCGGCTGGCCGAAGTGGCCGGGCAGGACGAGCTGCTGTTCCACTTCCACCGCGCCTTCCGCCATGAACACGTCCATGTGCTCAAGCTCAAGCGCTGGCGCGAGCAACTGGTGCTGGGCACGCCGGAGCACTGAACCGCCGCCGGGCCGAGTGCCCGGCATCCCGCGTCCCGCCGGGGCGCATCACCCGAAGGAGGACACCACCATGGAAGAAACCCGCTTCCCCCGCGACCCCAAGGATCCGGCCCAGGGCAGCAGCCCGCACAAGGAGACGGCCGGCGCCGGAGGCGACGACGTCAAGATCTACTCCAGCGACAGCGGCCATCAGCTAGGCCCCCAGCCGGAGGCGGGCGAGGGCGACCACGGCGGCCACCAAGGGGGCCACCACGGCCGCCTGGCCGCGGTGGACGCCCGTTGCCGCGAGCAGCTCGCAGAGCGGCCGTGGACGGTGCTGGGCGTCGCCACCCTGGCCGCCGGCGCCCTGGGCGCGGTGGCCGGCTACTGCTGCGGCAAGCGCCACGGCAGCCTGTTCTGACGCGCTGGCGGCGGAGCGCCGGCCGTGGCCGCATGCGGGCGCGGCCGGCCCCTGTCGCTCGCGCCTCCCTTTTGACCGCTACACGAGGACGACACGATGAGCGGAAACGAATCCGGCAAGAGCCTGCCGCCCCAGCACCAGGAAACCCAGCCCGGCCACGTCGCGCCGATGACGCCGCAGCCCTGCGACGAGATGCGCGGCTACACCGGCAGCGGCAAGCTCAAGGGCAAGGCCGCCATCATCACTGGCGGCGACAGCGGCATCGGCCGCGCGGTGGCCATCGCCTTCGCCAAGGAGGGGGCAGACGTGGCGGTGGTGTATCTGAACGAACACGAGGATGCCGCCCATACCCAGCGCAAGGTGGAAGCAGAGGGCGTGCGCTGCCTGCTGCTGGCCGGCGACGTCGGCGACGAAGGCTTCGCCGCCCGGGTGGTGGTCGAAACCACCCAGGCCTTCGGCCGGCTGGACATCCTGGTGAACAACGCCGCCGAGCAGCATCCGCAGGACAGCCTGGCGGCGGTGAGCCGGGAGCAGGTGGAGAAGACCTTCCGCACCAACGTCTTCTCCATGTTCGACCTGTGCCGCCATGCCTTGCCGCAGCTGAAGGAAGGCAGCTGCATCATCAACACCACCTCGGTCACCGCCTACCGCGGCAGCGCCCATCTGCTGGACTATTCCGCCACCAAGGGCGCCATCGTCGCCTTCACCCGCTCGCTGGCGCAGGCGCTGGCGGAGAAGGGCATACGGGTGAACGCGGTGGCGCCGGGGCCGATCTGGACGCCGCTGATTCCGTCCACCTTCGAAGCCGGGCAGGTGGAGAAATTCGGCGCCAGCCAGCCGCTGGGCCGTCCCGGCCAGCCGGACGAAGTGGCGCCCAGCTACGTCTTCCTCGCCAGCGCCGATTCCAGCTACATGAGCGGCCAGGTGCTGCACCCGAACGGCGGCGAGGTGGTGAACGGCTGAGGAGGGCGGGGCAGGGCGTCCGCGCTCTCGGGCTTGATGAGCGCCTGGATTGCCGGGGGCAGGGGCTTATCAACCCGACCGAGCAGCCAAGAGTGCGCACCGCCTGGTCGATGTCGCTGGATTTCAGCCGTGGCGGGTTTTGCCTGCGGCTGACGATAGAGGATAGCGCCTGCGGCAGCTCCTCCCCGACCCGGTCCGAAGGCGAAGACTGGGAGAATGGCTGGCGCAGCCTGCCCTGCCGGGCGGCTTCAAGGCTCAAAGGCTGAGCGCGGCGCCGGCGGGCCGTGCAACAGCGCCGGCAGCACCACCCGCTCGGCGCAGTACCAGCCCTCGTCCGCATGGGCGAACACCAGTTTCTGCGCCGGCGCCAGCGTTTGTTCGCCCACCGCGGTAACCAGCGCGCCGGCGGCCTCCAGCGCCGTGTTGCGCAGCCGTATGGAGGCACTCTCCGGCAAGCTCCGCGTGCCGGTCTCGCAGCCGGCAACCGTGCCGGCGGGCAGATCGAGCAGGGCGTCCAGCTCGTCCTGGGTGCGCTCCAGGAGGCGGCGCAGGAAGTGGAGGCCGTCCGGCGCCAGGCGGTGATGGGAGCGGCAAAGCTCCAGCGTGATCGCCCGCATCAGCCCGTCCGGGTCGCGGTACTGCACGCCGCCGCCGGCCACGTTCTCATAGCCGTTCTTCAGCCACAGCTCGTTCAGGCCGCCGATGTGTTCCTTGTGCATGGTCGCCCTCCAGGCGCAAACGGTTCCGCCTCAGGCTGCAAACCACGTTCCGTGGCGGAGTGGAAGAAAGGCCGGCGATATCCGGCGGCCTGCGCGGGGGAAGGACGCGCGGCTGCGCGTCCCGGCCCTGCTGCTGCCGCATCCGTGCCGGCATGTTGGCCTTGCCGCTGCGTCGGACCGCACCGGCGGAAGGGGATTCCCGGTGCGGGAGTCGGTGGCGGGGGATAAGCGCGCCGGGGGCGCGGGCGCCTGGGTGCCGCCGGCTACCTGTCGGCTTGCCGCGGAGCGCGTCTGTGGCAACGGGCGCATCCGCTGCGGAAGGCGTGTCCCGGCTCATGAGCGGATCCGGGGCGCCCCGCCGGCAGAGATCCTGCGCGGGGAAAACCTCCGCCGGCAGGGGCGTTCGCTTCGTTGGAGGGGAGGGAAGGCCCGCCAGCAGCGCGTCCCTGCCGCAGTGGGGGGCGCAGTGCTGCATCCCCATTCCGCGGAACGTGTCTTGCAGATTCCCTTGGGCGAAGGCGCCGGCATCCGGCCGCGCCGCATCTCTCCCGGGGGACACACCCATGGCTCAAACCGCACTTTCCGCCGAAATGATGGCCTGCATCCAGGCCTGCCGGCATTGCCAGCGCATCTGCCTCAACATGGCCACCGGCCACTGCCTGGAGAAGGGCGGCCGGCATGTGGAGCCGGAACACCTGCGCACCATGCTCGTCTGCGCCCAGCTCTGCGGCACCGCCGCCGACGTGATGACCACCGGCTCCACCCTGCACCGGCAGGTCTGCGCGGTATGCGCCGACATTTGCGATGCCTGCATCTCCAGCTGCCGCGATCTGGACGAGATGGACGAGTGCATCGATGCCTGCGAGCGCTGCAAGGACAGCTGCGAGGCGATGACTTCGGAGTGAGGCGCTGGCTCCGAGGGCTGCAGCAGCCCAGGCGGGGAAGCCGGTGGCTTGAGTGACGCCGCTGTTTCCCCTGTCCGGCGTGGAAGGAGCGGGGGAGTCCCGCTGTACAGGCAGCCCGCCACTTATCCCCGGCCCCCGCGGGGTGGAGGGGTCGAGCCGGGTGCGGGATCGAGCGTTGGCGGCGGCGAGGGCGCAGCCCTGCGTCCGGCGGAAAAGGCAGGCCACGGTTTGTCCTGTGCCGATCGGCCTGTAACCCGGGAAGCGCGCCGTGCAACAAGGCAAGGCCGCGCCCCCTGCACCTTCCTCCCCCGGCCTCCCGCCGGCTATAGATCCGGATTCCTGTCTTCCCCGGTGCCGATGTCCAGCCGTCCGTCCGGGGCGCGGCTGGCGCCCGGCGCTTCTTCACTGCCCGCTTTCAGGCTGCCCATGCGTTGGCCCAGCGCGGCGAGGTCCAGCCGGCTCTTGCGCGCCAGCGGGAAGATCACCTTCTCCACCTGGTCCAGATGCTGGCTCAGGCGGTCGGCGAGCTTGCCGAAGGCGTCGCGGTAGCAGCCGTCGCGGTCCTCGCCGCCGTCCACGCCCTGGTCCACCGTGACCAGGCCCTCGGCCTGTTCGAGCAGCTTGCAATTGATTTCATGCTCGGCGCGCGCCTGGCCCACGGCGGGGTCGTCGCAGGCCTCGCCCAGGGCGGGGTAGAAAAGCTCGCTTTCCAGGCGGCAGTAGTGGATGAGCCGGCGCCGCAGTTCCGGCAGGGTTTCACGCAGGGCGAAGTCGCCGCGCGGGGGCGCGTCGGGCGATACGCCGATGGCGACCGTATCGGCTTTCTCGCGTGCGGCGGCGAGCAGCGAACGCAAGTCGCGGTGCTGGGCCTGGAGAAGTTCCAGGGCATCGGGGCTGCGGGTGTGCTCCATGATCGTCTCCTTCCCGGCAAGGCCGGTTGAACGCGAACGCGGCCACTGCGGCCGCCCGGCGGTAACGCAAGACCCATGCCGCCGTGACGGGCGTGGAATGCCTGCCCGCTCGTCATGACGCAGCGGGTAGGAATTACATCGGGCGGTAAGAATTTCGCCCCTTTTTCGCCCCCGGAAGTTCGCCCGCCGGCCGCCATCTCCCGGGCGGTGCGGGCGGGCGTTCTCCACGGCGTGGCGTGCCGCGCCCATGCCCGGCGGGGGTGGGC
>NZ_WUEI01000076.1 GCF_012911025.1 Azoarcus sp. TTM-91
GCGCTGCAGTTCGCCCAGCGCCAGATCCGCGCCGACCACGCCGCCGCCGCCCTCCAGCGCCTGCGACAGCGTGAGCCCCAGCGCCTGCGAGGACTGGAAGTGGTAGGGATCGGTGGCCTGCAGCCCTGCCTGGCTGCGGGCGCTCTGGTACCAGGGGCGGGTGCCGGGGCGATATTCGGCCGGCCGCTGCAGTTCCGCCAGCTGGACGCCATCGCGGTCGAGAAAACGCCAGTGCTCGGTGCGGCCGTCGGTGTCAGCGAGGATGGTGCGCAGCGCGAACCAGGTATCCGCCGGCGCGGCCAGGGCCTGCGTCACCGCCGGATCGCCGCGCACGCCGATGGCCTGGACGAAATCATCGTTGTCCAGGCCGAGATAGACACCGTAGAGATTGGGATTCTCCCGCACCGCCACCAGCAGTGCCGGCGCCACCAGCGCGGTGTCCAGCCGGCCGTCGCGGTGCAGCTTGACCGCCTCCACGCTGGCCTGGATGCGCACCAGCCGGCTGGCGGAGGCGATCATTTCCTGCAGGCGCGCTGCATTGTGATCGGCGATGTGGGCGAAGATGCCGGTGGCGCTCTCCTCCGCCATTTCGTCGAAGCGGTTCCAGGCGGCGAACAGGAAGACGCCCATCAGGGAAACGACGAACACCGCCAGCAAGGCCGTGGTCAGGTAATGAAAGCGCAGCTTCAGCCCAGCCGGAATGCCCATTTACCGTCCTTTGCCTGCGCTCCCAGGGCTACCGGTCGATTGCGGCGAGCGTGGAAGCAAGGTATTACTTACGGCCTGCCCGTACCGGGCAACCCCAGTTCCCCGGAGTCCCCATTGAACTATCTCCGATCGCTCTGCCTTGCCGCGATGCTTGCGTTTGGCCTATCCGCGCACGCCGAAGACAATGCGCGGATAGGATACGTCAAGACACTCAGCGGCGATGCGAACATCGTAAGCGGCGAAACCACCAGTGCGGCGCGTGTCGGCAGCGCGCTGAAGCTGGGCGACCGCATCATCACCGGCGCCAACGCCAGCCTCGGCCTGATCCTCAAGGACAACACCGTGCTCTCCCTCGGCCCGGACACCGAGATCTCGGTGGACGACTATCTCTACGCCCCAGCGCGCGAAGCGCTGCGGCTGGACGCCCGCATCCTGCGCGGCACGCTGCACTACATCTCCGGCGTCATCGCCAAGCTCAAGCCGGAGGCGGTCACCGTACGCACGCCCACCGGCACCATAGGCGTCCGCGGCACCCGCTTCGTCGTCAAGGTGGCCGACTGACATGCGCGAACTCATGAATTCCACCCGCAACAAGGCTTTCCTTGCCCGCCGCAGCGCGATCGGCCTTGCCGGCGCGCTGCTGATCGCCGGCTGCGCGCCGCAGTCCTACCTGGTGCTGCTGGAGAACCCCGGCGGCGGCACCGGCAAGGTGCTGGTGACCGGCCCCGGCGGCCAGCAGGCCAGCGTGGAACGCGCCGGCGACGCGCTGGCACTGGCCGCCGACGGCCCCCGCCCGCTGATGGTGGATGGCGATCAGGTGCAGCGCGACTTCGGCGCCGCACTGGCCGCCCAGCCGCCGCTGCCGGAGAGCTTCCTGCTCTACTTCGAGGGCGGCGAGCGCCTGACCGCGGAATCCCTCGCCCGCCTGCCGGCCATCCTCGCCGCCATCGGCCGCCGGCCGGCGGCCGATGTCTCCATCATCGGCCACACCGACACCGTGGGGAACGCCAGCGCCAACGAGGGCCTGGGGCTGGCGCGTGCCGAGGCGGTGCGCAAGCTGCTGGAGAGCGAAGGCGCGAAGCCGCTGGAGATGAACGCCACCTCCCACGGCGAACGCAATCCGCTGATCCCGACCCCGGACGAAACCCAGGAGCCGCGCAACCGCCGGGTCGAGGTGACGGTGCGCTGAACGCATTCCGCGCCATCGGCAAGGGGAAGGATAAGGGCGCCGGGCCTGGACCACGGCGCCCTTTCTTTTTGCGGAGCTGGGGCGCGCCCTTGCCTGCGCCACAGGCCGAAGCCGGAGCCTCTGCCCTCGCGGCGCGGCTACTTCCCTTCCAGCACCACCAGGTCGTCCCGCGCGCCGGCCCGCAGCCGGGCGAGATGCAGGCGCACCAGCGCATCCTCCGGCCGCAGCGCCGCGAGCTCGGTGAAGGCCGCGAGCGCGCCCTCGTCGCCCGCAGCCAGCAAAGCGTAGGCGGCGGCGTAGGCACCATCCTCCGGCTCCGCCGGGGTGTAGGCCATCAGCGCCTCGCTGCGGCCCTGCAGCATCAGCCGGCCGACCGGCCGCACCGGCGCCTGCGGGCAAGCAGCCAGGGTTGCCGCCGACAAGCACAGCTGGGTGCCGAGGTACTTGTTCGCGCCTTCCAGCCGGGAAGCGGTATTCACCGCGTCGCCCAGCGCGCGGTAATCGAAGATGGCCTTGCCGCCGAAATTGCCGACGATGACTTCGCCGGTATGCACGCCCACCCGGGTGTGACCGAAGGGAACGCCCTGCGCTGCCAGCTCCGCCGCATAGGCGGCGCCGAAGGCGGCCATCTCCCGCGCGCACGCCAGCGCCCGGCAGGCGTGGTCGGCCTGCGGCACCGGCGCGGAAAACATGATGGCCACCGCGTCGCCGACGATGCGGTCCAGCGTGCCCTGGTGGCGGAAGGCGATGCCTATCATTTCGTCCAGGTAGCGGTTGAGCAGGGCCACCGCCTCCGCCGGGTCCAGCTTGTCCATCAGCGCGGTAAAGCCAGCCAGATCGGTGAACACGAAGCTGCACACCTGCCGCCTGCCGCCCAGCGCCAGTTGCTCCGGATGCGCCACGAGATGCGCCACCAGGTTGGGCGACACATAGCGTGAGAAGGCCCGCCGTATCCAGCGCTGGCGCCGCTCGCCGGCGACATAGCGGGCGATGCCGGCGGCGATGAAGGCGAGCAGCACCGTCAGCGCCGGCAGGGCGGGGTCGAACAACAGCCCGTGGCGGGAGAAGGCGGCCCAGCCCGCCCAGCCGAGCCCGCCCAGCACCAGCGCCAGCACGCCCAGCGCCAGCGGCGTCGCTGCCCGGGCCATCGCCAGCACCACCGCCAGGCAGCCCAGCAGCAGCGCCAGGCTCTCCACCGCCGGCGCCAGCACGGGCCGCTGCAGCACGTCGCCGGCAAGGATCTGCTCCAGCACCTGGGCGTGCGCCTCCACCCCGGGCATGGGCCCGCTCACCGGACTGAAGCGCAGGTCCATCAGGCCCTGGGCGGAGGAACCGACCAGCACCAGCCGGCCGCGCAGGTCCGCATCCGCCTCGCCGGCCAGCACCCGCCAGGCCGGCAGGTAACGGCCGGCATCCGGCCGGGCGTAATGGACCCAGACCTCGCCGCGCGGATTGGTGATGATGTCGCGGGTGCCGATGCGCAAGCCGGCCAGGCCGCCATGGGCATCGCCCATCAGGGTGTAATTGCGTGCCCGCTGCTCCAGCCGCAGCACCTCGGCCACCAACGCCGGCACCGTCGCTTCGCCGAGGCGGAACACCATGGGCACCCGCCGCACCACGCCGTCCGGGTCCGGCACGAAGCTGATCGAACCCAGCCCGGCGGCCGCCTGCGCAAGCGCCGGCAGCGGCATCACCGCGGCGTCGAAGTGGAAGAGGCGCTGCACTTGCGGCGCGCCACTGAGCACGAAACGGAAAGGCCAGCCGGCATCCCGCGGCGGCGCACCCCGCTCCACCGCGACGAAACCCAGCGCCGCCGGTACCTGCGCCAGTGCGGCGGCGAAAGCCTCGTCATGGTCGGGCAAGCTGGCAAGCTCGCCGCGCAAGGGCGCGGGCACCTGCCACAGCGCGCCCATGGCCGCTGGCGAGGTCCGGTCCGCCTCGGCGAACAGCACGTCGAAGCCCACCGCCGCCACGCCGGCACCGTCCAGGCGCTGCAGCAGCTCCGCCAGCCGGGTGCGCGGCCAGGGCCACTGGCCCAGCCGGGCGAGGCTTTCCTCGTCGATGTCCACCACCCGCACCGCCGCCTCTGCGGCAGGGCGCGGCTGCCAGCGCTGGAACTGGTCGAACACCGCATGGCGCAGCGCGAGCACCGCCTGCGGCTCCAGCAGTTGCAGGACGAGGCCGAGCACGGCGATCAGCAGGGGAATCGACAGGGCAGCGGGCGAAATGCGGTGCCGGAGAGACATCCTGGAGAAGACGGGAAAATGGGCAGAGCGGCCATCATAGCCGAGCGCCGCCACCTGCTTTGCCGCGCGGAAAGCGCGTCTCCTTTATCATCGCCCCTCCCGCCCCAGCTCCGGAAACACCATGGACAGCCCCGCCGCAAGCGACGACAAGACCTACTCCCTGAGCCCCGCCGAACTCCGCGTACTCGGCGTACTGGCCGAAAAAGCCTTCCTCACGCCAGACGCCTATCCGCTGTCGGTCAATGCGCTGACCACCGGCAGCAACCAGCTCACCGCCCGCGAGCCGGTGATGAGCCTGAGCGAGGCCGAGGTGCAGGCGGCCATCGACAGCCTGATCGGGCTGCGGCTGGTGAGCCGCCGCGACCAAGCCAGTGGCCGCGTCTCCAAGTACGAACACCAGCTGCGGCTGCGCCACTCGCTGCCGCCGGCCGAGCAGGCGGTGCTCGCGGTGCTGCTGCTGCGCGGCGCCCAGACCGCCGGCGAGATCCGCCAGCGCTGCGAGCGCATGCACCGCTTCGACGACATCGCCGACGTGGAGGCTGTGCTGGAGCACCTGGCCGAGAAGTACCCGCCGCTGGCGGTCAGCCTGCCGCGCTCGCCCGGCACCAAGGAGACCCGCTACATGCATCTGCTCGGCGGCGAGGAGGCGCTGGAAGCGGCACAGGAAAGCGCTGCCGCCGGGGGCGGGGGCGGTGGCCGCGGCCGGCTCGGCGAGCTGGAAGAAGAGGTGAAGCGGCTGCGCGAGGAGGTGGAGACCCTCAAGCGCGGCTTCGAAGAATTCCGCCGCCAGTTCGAATAGGGCCGGACGCATGCTGATCCATCCCCAGATCAATCCGATCGCCTTCTCGGTCGGCCCGCTGTCCGTGCGCTGGTACGGGCTGATGTATCTGATCGCCTTCGTGCTCTTCATCGTGCTCGGCCGCCTGCATGCACGCCGGCGCCCCGAAAGCGGATGGACGCCGCAGGCCATAGACGACCTGCTGTTCTACGGCGTGCTCGGCGTCATCATTGGCGGCCGCCTGGGCGAGGTGCTGTTCTTCCAGCCCGGCTACTACTTCAGCAACCCGGCCGACATCATCGCGGTGTGGAAGGGCGGCATGAGCTTCCACGGCGGCTTCCTCGGCGTGCTGGTGGCGATGTGGTTGTATGGCCGCAAGCACGGCCGCGGTTTCTGGGAGGTGACGGATTTCATCGCTCCCATGGTGCCGCTGGGCCTGGCTGCCGGCCGCATCGGCAACTTCATCAACGGCGAACTATGGGGCCGCCCGGCCAGCCCGGACCTGCCGTGGGCGATGGTGTTTCCGCTGGTGGACGATCTGCCGCGCCATCCCTCGCAGCTTTATCAAGCCGCCGGAGAAGGGCTGCTGCTGTTCCTGATCCTGTGGTTCTTCGCCGCCAAACCACGGCCACGGATGGCGGTATCGGCGCTGTTCCTGCTCGGCTATGGCTGCCTGCGTTTCATCGCCGAGTTCTTCCGCACGCCGGATCCGGGCATCTTCGGCACCTTGTCCATGGGGCTGTCCACCGCCCAATGGCTGTGCGTGCCCATGGTGCTGGCCGGCGCGCTGCTGTTCGGCTACAGCCGGAAGCTCAGGACCTGACCGGACGGCGGCGGCCGGGCTGCCGCCAGGTCGTGCCGGCGCCATACGCGGCGGCCCGGCAAGCAGGAAAACGGAGAAAGGAGGCGCGGCCGGCGGCGCTGGAAGCCGCTTTCCCCCGCCCTCACGCCAGCGGACGCCGGGCAAGGGAGACGCAGTGGTTTCAGTGGCGGCTGCGCGCCTCGACATCGGCCGCGATGCGCTCCAGGCAATCGGGCAGATCCGCCGCCACGACGACATGGTCTGCTCCCAGGGCGCGGGCGGCACGGGCGGGCATGGAGTCCACACCCGGCACCACCGCCACCGCACAGGTTCCCGGCGACACCCGCTTCAGCAGGCCCACCAGGCGAGCCGGCTCATGCTCGGCAATGCGCCAGTCGACCACCAGCACCTCCGGCCGCATGCGGAAGAACAGCCGCATGGCCTCGCTCTCCCGGTCCGCCTTGCCAACGATGCGCACGCCGGAGCGGATGGCGATTTCCGCCTTCAATTTGGCACAGGTGGGCGTCTCCGGCACGGCGAGCAGCACACGCAGCGGCGTGGTCTGGTGAGCGGTCATCAGGCAGGGCTGGCAATCGGGAATCGTCACGGCATACCTCCACCTCCACGATGGCATACGCCCTTGACAAGCATCAACCCCTCGCATCAAAGGGTTTATGCAACACGTCACACTCGCTGCGTCATGGCGCCGGCGGGGCTTTGCGGATGCCGGTCGGAGATGTCCAGATAGGTTCCCACCACCCGCAGGGCATGCCCCTCGCCATCCCGCTCCACCACCTGCCCCACCGAGCTGAACCAGCGGTAGATATCGCCTGCAAGGCGCAGGCGGAACTCGCACTGGTAGGTCGCCACCCGCCCGCCAAGGTAGGCACGGAAGCGCTCGCGCACCCGCTCCCGGTCTTCAGGATGCACCCGCTCCAGCCAGGCTTCGGCCGATTCGCTGAAGGCCTCCGGCGCCGCTCCCACCATGCGGGCGACGCTCTCGTCGTGCTCGACCACGTCGCCATCCACCCGGTAGTCCCACAGCCCCAGGCCGGTGGCACGTATCGCCAGTCGCAACCGCGCCTCCCGCCGCAGCAAGCCTTGCTGCAACTGGGTAAGGCGGGCAAAGCCCAGCCTGACCAGGATCCACAGCAGCACCGAGGTAACCAGCACGAAGAACAGCCCCTTGTAGGTCTGCAGCTCGGTGAGCCGGGCCGGCTCGCTCACCCACAAGGAAATCACCTGGTCGGAATAGATGATCCAGGCTACCGCGAAGGCAGCGTAGATCAGGGTGGCCGGCAGCGCCAGCAGCCCTGGCGAAGGGGATGGCGGAAGCGGGGGAAGGGGAGCGTCGCTCATCAGCACATCCTCCTGCCGGCGGGGGTAAGCCGATGTTACGCCAAGGCCGGCGACACGGGCAGCCCCTGCCGGCAGGCCCTCCGGGCCGCCCGCGGGCCCTGCGCGGGGCGGCGCGATATCATGGCGCCACCCACTCGGCCCGTTTCTGGAGACTGTCCATGTCCGCCACCGACCTCTTTTCCCGCGGGCTTTCCCGCATGCGCGAGATGGTCGCCAACGCCACCGCCAAGCCCAGGGAGCCGTCGGAGAAAATCCTGGAACGGATCCGCCAGCAGTTGCATGAATGCGCCGAAGGCCGGGGCGGCGAAATATCCACCCGCCAGCGCGCCGCCCGCCTGGCGGAAACCTATCTGGGCCTGGACGACGGCGGCCGCCGCGCGGTGCTGCGCATGATCGCGCTGGAGTTCGGCCCCGACCCCGCCCAGGTGGCCACCGCGCACAAGGCCTACCAGGCCGCGGTGGGCAGCGAGCGGCAGTGGGACGCGGAGGCGCAGCTGCGCGCGGCCATGCGCTCCCGGCGCATCCGCATCCTCACCCAGTTCAATGCGATACCGCAGGGGGTGAAGTTCCTGGTGGACCTGCGCGCCGACCTGCTGCGCTACCTGCCGGAGGAGCCGCTGCTGAAGCCGCTGGACCGCGAACTGGAGGCTCGGCTCACCGCCTGGTTCGACGTCGGCTTTCTCGAACTCACCCGCATCACCTGGCACTCGCCGGCAGTGCTGCTGGAGAAGCTGGTGGAGTACGAGGCGGTGCACGAGATCCGCTCCTGGAACGACCTCAAGAACCGGCTGGACACCGATCGCCGCTGCTATGCCTTCTTCCACCCGCGCATGCCGCTGGAGCCGCTGATCTTTGTCGAGGTCGCCCTGCTGGAGCAGTTGGCCGACAACGTGCAGCAGCTGCTGGACGAGCATGCGCCGGTGCAGGACACCCGCCGCGCCGACACCGCCATCTTCTACTCCATCAGCAATACCCAGGCCGGTCTGCGCGGAATCTCCTTCGGCAACTTCCTGCTCAAGCGGGTAGTGGAAGACCTGCAGCGCGACTTCCCCAAGCTGAAGTGCTTCGCCACCCTGTCGCCCCTGCCCGGCCTGGTGCGCTGGGCGGGCCGCCATCCGGAGGAGCTGGCCAGCGCGCTCACGCCGGCCGACTGGAAGAAGCTGGCGGCGGCGGGCGTGGAGGGCCCAGACTCGCCCCGCCTGGGCGCCCTGCTGGAGGGCAAGGCGGAGTGGCAGGACGACCCCGCGCTGGCGCGTGCGCTCAAGGAGCCGCTGCTGCGGGTGGCGGCCCATTACCTGCTGCACACCGCCGGCGACAGCCGGCCGGTGGATCCGGTCGCCCGTTTCCACCTGGGCAACGGCGCCCGCGTGGAGCGGCTGAACTGGATGGCGGACAGCTCGGCCAAAGGGCTGGCGCAGTCCTGGGGGCTGATGGTCAATTACCTCTACGCCCCCGACCGCATCGAATCCAACCTGGAGGCGTATGCCAGCGAAGGCCGCATCGACGCCTCCCCCGCCGTCCGCCGCCAGGCCCGGCGCTGACCGCAGGCGCAATCCGCTGGCGATCATGACGCATGTCTCACCCGCCGCTACTACGCCGGCCGTATGATCCCAAAGTGGTTACGGGCACCATCGGCACCCTGCCGGCGGAGTTGACCGCCACGCCCCCTAGCTGACGGATATCTCCCTCGTGCGCCTGCCCTTCCGGCCCGCTTCAATCCGGGTCCGCCTGTTGCTCGCCAGCACCGCCGTCCAGGTGGTGCTGCTTACCCTGCTGGTGGTGAACAGCGTCCGCCTGATGAGCGAGGCTGCTTCCGCCAGCCTGGACACCCTGGTCGAGCAAAACGCCAGCATGCTGCACGCCATGGCCACCGCCTTCGGCGAACAGGAACGCTACCCCGCGCTGCAGGACCTGCTCGGCGAGTTGCTGGCCGATGCCCACGGCGGGCTGGCTTATGTGCGCATCGGCGATGGCCAAGGCCACCTGCTGCTGTCCGCCGGACGGCCGGAGCTCGAACCGCTGCCCGTGGGCAGCGCCGCCCTGCCGGCAGACATAGAGCGAGCGCTCGCGGAACATGTCATCCACATCCGCCGGCCCTTGCTGCTGCCGGGCAATGAAGTGGGCTTCCTGCAATTCGGCGTTTCGGTCTCCATCCTCGCCGCCGCGCGCAAAGCCATCATCGAGCAGGGCACGCTGATCGCCTCCGCCGAGCTGCTGCTCACCTTCCTGCTCATCTCCTCGCTCGGCTACCTGCTCAGCAGCAAGGTACGCCGCCTGCTGGACGGCAGCCGCGCCATCGCCGACGGCCACTTCGAACACCGCCTGCCGGTGTATGGCAATGACGAGCTGTCCCGGCTGGCACGCCACTTCAACCTGATGGCGGCCACGCTGCAGGAACGGGTGGGCGAGCTGCAGGACACCGCCGACCGCCTGGCCGCCAGCGAGGACCGCTACGCCCTCGCCATGCAAGGCGCCAACGACGGGCTGTGGGACTGGGACATCCCGGGCAACACCATCTACTACTCCGAACGTTTCCGCGAAATCGCCGGCCGCCATGCCGACGACCTGCCCGGCTCGCCCCAACAGGTGCTGGACCTGCTTCACCCGGACGATGTGAAGCCCTACCGCCAGCGCATGGCCGAACACCTCAAGGGCATCAGCGCCCGCTTCACCTGCGAGCATCGCATCCGCCTGCCGGACGGCGGCTACCGCTGGGTGGTCACCCGCGGCGTCGCCCGCCGCGGCGCCAGCGGCCGCGCCATCCGCATGGCCGGCTCCATCGGCGATGTGGACATGCGCAAGCAGGCGGAGCAGCAGCTGGTGCACGACGCCCTGCACGACGGCCTCACCGGCCTGCCCAACCGCGCCCTTTTCATCGAGCATGTGCGCCGCGCCATCGGCCAGCAGCACCGCGATGGCGACGAGCGCTTCGCGGTGCTGGCGATCAACCTGGAACGCTTCAGCCTGGTGAACGACAGCTATGGCCATGCCACCGGCGACGCCCTGCTGCGCAGCATCGCCGGCCACATCTCCGCCTCGCTGCGCGCCGGCGACATCGTCGCCCGCGTCGGCGGCGACCAGTTCGCCGTCCTGCTGGACGGGCTCAAGGACAGCGCCGAAGCGCTGCGCCTGGCCGAATCCCTGGTAGAGCTGCCGGCCTTCGCCCTGCCCGCCACCGGCAAGCCCTTGCACCCCAAGTGCCGCATCGGCGTCGCCCTCGGCGAGCCGGACTACGAGGACGCCGGCGCCCTGCTGCGGGATGCCGACAACGCGCTGCACAAGGCACGTCAGGCGGAGGACTCGCCGGTGGCCGTCTTCCACGCATCCATGCACGCCCAGACGCTGCTCACGCTGCAGCTCGAATCCGACCTGCGCCAGGCCCTGCAAGAACGCGCCCTCATCGTCCATTACCAGCCCATCGTCACCCTGGCCGAGCAGCGGCTGAGCAGCATGGAGGCGCTGGTGCGCTGGCCGCACCCGACCCGCGGCCTGATGGCGCCCAACGTCTTCATCCCCCTCGCCGAAGCGCTGGACCTGGTGCACGAGCTCGGCATGCAGGTGCTGGAACAAGTGTGCGCAGACCTTGCCCGCTGGCAGGGCGAGGGCTACGCGCCGCCGCCGGTCAGCGTCAATCTCTCCGCCCGCCAGCTGAGCCGGCCGGCGCTGGCCGCCGAGTTGCTGGACGCCATCGCCCGCCACCGCATCGCGCCGACCTGCATCCGCATCGAAGTCACCGAGAGCCTGTTCGCCCGGCCCGACGGCCCGGCCAAGGCCGCGCTGCAGCAGCTGCGCCAGGCAGGCGTCATGGTGCTGATCGACGACTTCGGCACCGGCTTCTCGGCGCTCAGCTATCTGCACACCATCCCTTGCGACGTGGTCAAGCTGGATGGCTCCTTCGTCCGCTCGCTGACCGACGACGCCCGGCTGCGGGCCATCGTCCGCCGCAGCATCGAGCTGGTGCACGATCTCGGCATCGCAGTGGTCGCCGAGTGCATAGAAACCGAAGACCAGGCCGCCCTGCTGCACGAAATGCGCTGCGACTACGGCCAGGGCTACCTCTTCTCCCGGCCCTTGCCCGCCGACGCAATGACGGCACGGCTCCCGCCCCCGCTGGCGTTGGCCGGATGAGGCTGCTGCGCCTGCTCCTCGCCTGCGCGACGCTGCTGCAGGCCAGCGCCTCGCACGCAGAAGCGCCGGATGTGCGCTGGTCCGGCTTCGCCACCCTGGGCATGGTTTCCACCTCGGCGAGCGATCTTCGTTATGCCCGCATCGGCGTCGATCACCCCGGCGCCGAGAATCCGGATTTCGGCCCGGACACGGTGGCGGGCCTGCAGGGCAACTTCCGCTTCGGCGACCGGCTCGGCGCCGCGCTGCAGGTCATCAGCCGCGAAACGCCGGAGGGGAGATACGCCCCGCGGCCCAGCCTGGCCTTCCTCAGCTACGCCCTGAGCCCAACGCTGACGGTACGCGCCGGCCGCATGCGGGTGCCCTTCTTCATGCTGTCGGACACGCTGGACATCAACTACGGCAACCCGTGGGTCCGGCCGCCGGGCGAGGTCTACAACCTCAACCCCTTCCCCGACCTGGATGGCGTCGACCTGCTCTACCGCCTGCAGCTGGGCGAAACCCAGCTGGAGTTGCACCCCTACGCCGGCCGCAGCGACATCCCGCTGTACAAGGATGGCGACATCGGCCTGCGCGAAGCCCTGGGCCTTAACCTCTCCCTCACCCACGGCAACCTCCTGGTGCACCTCGGCCATGTGCGCGCGCGCCTGCAGCTGCAGTGGAGCGACCCGGATTATCGCCAGTTAACCAGCGTGCTGCAGATGCTGGGCCGCGCGGACGTGCTTGCCGACCTCTCCGGCAACGACGGCCGCGCCCGGTTCAGCTCCGCCGGCTTCCAGTGGGACGACGGCGTCTGGCTGCTGATCGGTGAATACGCCCGCCGCGAGAACACCCGCTACGCCAACAGCAGCCATGGCTGGCATCTCACCGCCGGCCGCCGCTTCGGCAACTGGCTGCCTTTCGTGACGCTGGCGCGGCAAACCCAGGACAAACCGGTCGCCCGCGCCGACCTCGGCGACCCGGCACTCGCCCAGGCCTTCGACGGCTTCCTCGCCTCGCGCAACGTCGCCCAGCGCAGCGCCACCCTGGGTCTGCGCTGGGACTTCGCCGCCAATGCCGCGCTCAAGACCGAATGGGCGCGGACCCATACCGACCGCGACGGCTGGGGCAGCTTCTTTCCCCGCGGCGAGCCCGCCGCCGCCGATATGCGCGGACGCACGATAGACACGCTGAGCCTGTCCCTGGATGTTGTCTTCTAGAGGCCCCCTCCTCGCCTGGGCCGTCGCCCTGCCGCTGGCGCTGTGCATCCGCCTCGCCTGGGCGGACATCGCCCTGGTCACTGGCCGCCAGTCCGACATCCAGGATCTGAGCCGGGAAGAAGCCACCCAGCTCTACCTCGGCCACCGCGCCACCCTGGCCAACGGCCAGGCCGCCGTGCTCATCGACTTGCCACCAGGGCCGGTGCGCGACGCCTTCTACCTCAGCCTCACCGGCAAGAATCCAGCGCAGATCCGGGCGTACTGGTCGCGCCAGGTCTTCACCGGCCGCGCCCTCCCCCCGCGGCAGGCCAGCGGGATGGAAGAAATCCTGCGCTGGCTGGCGGAAGGGCGCGCCAGCCTCGCCTACCTGCCGATGGAAGCCCTGGATCCGCGCGTCCGCGTGCTACTGACCTTGCCCGCCCCCTGAACCGTCGCAGCAAATCCTGCTGCAGTCCCCGCAAGCTTGTAGCGAAGCCGACAAAAAACGGGCCTCCGGCACAGCTCGGCAAACCCCAAGCACCCGCCGACCTGGCCTGCAGCTGCCGGGATCGCGCATAAACACCGGGGCTTGCCCTCATCGAAAATCGGCGATGCGCCCTCCCGTCAGGTGCCCCTGACGATGGCCCGCTTCCTGCTTTGAGACGAGGGAGAGCAGCCTGCCGGAGAGCAGGACGGCATATGCAATAGGCACATCTTTCCGATCGCCCATGCTGCAAGCCGGAGAAGTAAGTCACAGACGCGCAGAGCCCTGTACCGCGCGGACTTGACGAAAGCTGCGCAATGGTGATGTAATGCAAATCATTCTTATTTGTATGGCGATGCAACATGACAGCAGAGTCGATTGCTCCGGCAGATACATGCGCCCCGGTAGCCCGCGACCTGCCCAGGTTCGCGGAAAGGCAGGCCACCCCGGCCGAGCCCCCGATCCCCAGCAGCATGCTGCTGCTGGGGCGGACCAGCGTCACGATCGACCATCAGGGTGTGCAGTACGTACTCCGCACCACCCGTGCGGGAAAGTTGATTCTCACCAAGTAGCACGGCCAGGAACGGCAAAAACCCTCAACGAGGCTAGACTATGTATGTCTGTGTCTGCAACGCGGTAACCGAGCGGCATATCAACGAAGCGGTACGCAATGGCGTGACCACCATGCGCGAGTTGCGCAAGGATCTCGGTGTCACTGCCGAATGCGGCCGCTGCGCGGTATGCGCTCGCGATTGCCTGCGCGCTGCAATGGCCGAACAGGCCCCGGACTACGGGATGCCCGCGGGCGTCCTGCCCTCGTTTCCCCTTGCCGTGGAGGCCTCATGAAAGGCGACAAGAAAGTCATTCAGCTACTCAACAAGCAACTGACCAACGAACTGACGGCGATCAACCAGTACTTCCTGCACGCCCGCATGTACAAGAACTGGGGCCTGATCAAGCTGGGCAAGCACGAGTACGAAGAATCCATCGAAGAGATGAAGCATGCGGACGATCTCATCGAGCGCGTGCTCTTCCTCGAAGGCCTGCCCAACCTGCAGAACCTCAACAAACTGATGATCGGCGAGAACGTGCCCGAGTGCCTCGCCGGCGACCTGAAGCTGGAGCAAGCCTCCCGCGCCGATCTGGTCGAGGCGATCGCCTATTGCGAGTCCTGTAAGGACTACGTCTCCCGCGATCTGCTGGAAGACATTCTCGAAGACACCGAAGAGCACATCGACTACCTGGAAACCCAGATCGACCTGGTTGCCCAGGTGGGCCTGCCGAACTACCTGCAATCGCAGATGGACCCGGAGGCCTCATAACCGGCCCGTGCTGGAGCGTCCGCCGGACGCTCCAGCAGCAACCGGTGCGCTCAGCCGACGGAGATTCGCATTGCCATGCAAACCAGCCCGCCCCGCCCGCGCACCGACAACCGTGCAGTACCCGCGTTTCCCGCGCGGCGCTTTGCGCTCTACCTGGCCATCGCAGCCTTGCTCATGCACTTGCTGATGGAACCGTCCCTGGCCGGCATGACCTTGAACCTGCGCTGATTACGATGTCGACTTCCCGCTTCTCCCCGGATTTCCACCGATGACCGCCGCTGCCTCCCCGGCTCTTGCCCTGAACGGCGACAACAACGCCCAGAAGTCGCACCAGGCGCGGCAGGCGACTCCGCCCGCCGCCCCGCAGCCGCCCTCCGGCGGCAGGCGCAGCAGCGGCCGCACCGAGCGCGCCTCCCTGGCCGTACTGGTCCTGGGGCTGCATCTGGGCGGCCTGGCGACCATGGTCTATTTCGGCGCCAAGGTCACCATCCCGCCCCAGATCACGCCCATCCAGGTCGCCTTCATTCCGCTGGAAGCGCCGCCTCAACCCGAACCCGCGCCGCCCGCACCGCCGGTGAAGGTCGAGAAACCCACGCCCCCCAAGCCGGTTCCGCCCAAGGTCGAACCCAAGCCGCGCCCCAAACCGGTGGCCCGCGAGCCCGAACCAACGACCACCTCGGAAAGCGCAATTTCCGCCGAGAAGCACGAGCCGACTCCGCCAGCGCCACCGCAAGCGCCCCCGGCTCCCCCCGCACCTCCGGCACCGACGCCACCCGCGCCCGTCACCGCGGCACGCTTCGACGCCGACTACCTGAACAACCCTGCCCCCAGCTATCCGCCGCTATCGCGCCGCATGCGCGAAGAAGGCCGGGTGATGCTGCGGGTGCTCGTCTCCCCTGAAGGTTTGCCGGCCAAGATCGAGCTCTCCAAGAGCTCGGGCTCGGAACGGCTGGACAATGCAGCCCGCGACGCGGTGACCCGCTGGCGCTTCGTTGCCGCTAAGCAGGGCGATCAGCCCATCGAAGCCTGGGTACTGGTACCCATCGTTTTCAATCTCGAAGGAAAGTAAGCCCCATGGAAACCACACAAGCCTTCGGACTTGCCCACCTCTGGGCCCAGTCCGACATGGTCATCCGCATCGTTGCGCTCATGCTGCTGGTCATGTCCATCACCAGCTGGTACCTGATCCTGGTGCGCAGCCTGCGCCAGCTGCGCGCGCGCAGCTTCGACGACGCGGTCGAATCCTTCTGGGCGGCGCCCGACCTCACCGAGGGTCTCAAGCGCCTGAGCAAACGTGCGCCGGACTCCCCCTTCGAGTCCCTCGCCCAGCAAGGCGCGGCTGCCACCGACCACGTACGCCGTCACACCCACCGCGAAACCCTGGGCGGCAAACTGAACGCGGATGAATTCATCACCCGCGCGATGCGCAAGTCCATCTCGCTGTCCACCGCCTCGCTGGAGTCCGGCCTGACCATGCTGGCCTCCATCGGCTCCACCGCGCCTTTCGTCGGCCTGTTCGGCACCGTCTGGGGTATTTATCACGCGCTGGTGAATATCAGCGCCTCCGGCATGGCCACGCTGGACAAGGTTGCCGGCCCGGTGGGCGAAGCGCTGATCATGACCGCCTTCGGCCTCTTCGTCGCCATCCCGGCCGTGCTGGCCTACAACGCCTTCACCCGCGCCAACCGCGTCGAGCTTTCCGAACTGGACGCCTTCGCCCACGATCTGCACGCCTGGTTCTGCACCGGCGCCCGCATCAGCCCGCTGAACGAGCGTGAAGAGAACGCCCCCAGCGCGCCGGTGCGCCTGGCCGGTGCCGGTGGAGCTGCGTAAATGGCTTTCGGTGGCTTCAACCAGGGTAGCGAGCGCGCCCCGTCCAGCGACATCAACATGGTGCCGCTGATCGACGTGATGCTGGTGCTGCTGATCGTGTTCATGATCACCGCGCCGCTGCTCACCCACTCGGTCAAGATCGACCTGCCCAAGGCCTCCAGTCAGCCCAATACCGAGAAGCCGGAGACGGTCACGCTGGCGATCAACGAGGAAGGCAAGCTGTTCTGGAACAACGAGCCGATGGACGACGCTGTGCTGCCGGAGCGGCTGCGCAGCGCGGCGGCGCAGACTCCGCAGCCCGAGCTGCATCTGCGCGCCGACCAGAACACCCGTTACCAGAAGCTGGCGGAAGTGATGTCCCAGGCACGCGAAGCCGGCGTGGAGAAGATGGGTTTCATCACCCAGCCGGAAACGACGCACTGACCCGCCCTAGCCTCCCCAGCCCAAAAGAAAAGGCCACGCACTGCGTGGCCTTTTTGTTTTCCTGCGGAAGCCGCAGCGGTAGTGGCAGGCACGAGCGGCGGCGTTACACCCGCTTGCCCCGCACCCGGATGATCACGTCCACCTGCTCCAGTTCGACATGGGCGGGCAGGCTGGGCACGCCGATCACATGCAGCTCCTCGGCAGCGACATCGGTGAGCTCACCGGTATCGACGTCGTAGAGATGGTAGTGAGGCTCGACATTGGAGTCGTAGACCACCCGCTCCGGATCAACGATCAGTTCCTTGACCAAGTTCTTCTCGCGAAACAGTCTGAGCGTGTTGTACACCGTTGCGCGCGAGGTCTCCGGCACGGTATCGCGCACCTTGGCGAGCAATTGCTCGGCAGACAGGTGCACCGGCCGCGACAGCATGACTCGTGCGATTTCCAGCCGCTGCAGGGTCACCGGCACGCCGATGGCGCGCAGACGGTCGGCCAGGTAGCGGCTTGATGATGTTTCCATCTCTGTGGAGCCTATCGTGATTGATATCGGGAGCCTTTCCGGCCTGGCCGGGCCTGCTCGCCCGGTAGTCGGATCTTGGTATTACCCCCGATGACTGTCAATCGACCACGGACGGCCGGCATTCCTCCGGCATCCGTGGCCTGAGCTTGCCTGACTCAGTCGAAGGGCACCGGCCTCGGCGTTTCATTGGAGGAAGGCGGCAGCAGCGGCAGGATGAAGGAAGGCTGATCGCCGGTGAGCGTCTTCAGGAAGGCGACGATCTGGCCGATCTCCTCCTTGGAGTACTTGCGGCCGAGTTGCAGGCGGCCCATCACATCCACCGCGTCCTCCAGCGTCTGCGCCTGACCGTCGTGGAAGTACGGGTAGGTCAGCTCCACGTTGCGCAGGGTCGGCACCTTGAAGTTGAAGCGGTCTTCGTCCTTGCCGGTGACACCGGCACGGCCCTCGGCACCGCTCTTGGTCACATAGGGCTCAACCAGCCCCATCTTCTGGAAGGAGGTGCCACCCACCGCCGGCCCGTTGTGGCAGGCAACGCAGCCACTGTCCTTGAACAGCTTGTAGCCGGCCAGCTCGCGTTTGTTCAGCGCCTTGTCGTCGCCCTGCAGCCACTTGTCGAAGGCCGAGCCCGGCGTCACCAGGGTTTCCTCGAAGGCGGCAATGGCATCGGTAACCTTGTCGATCTCGACGCGGCTGGAGCCGTACACCGCCTTGAACTCGGCGACGTAGCCAGGGATGGATTGCAGCACGTCCACCGCGAGGTCATGGGTGAAGGCCATCTCGCCAGGGTTGGCGATGGGGCCGCCGGCTTGCTCCTTCAGGTCCTTGGCGCGGCCGTCCCAGAACTGCGCCACCGCCATGCTGGAATTGAGCACGGTGGGGGCGTTGATCGGGCCCTTGGTCCAGTTGTGGCCGATGGAGGTCTGCAGGTTGTCCGAACCGCCCATGGACAGGTTGTGGCAGGAATTACAGGAGATGAAGCCGGAGCGGGACAGCCGGGGGTCGAAGAACAAGCGCTTGCCGAGCTCGACCTTGGCCGGGTTCGTCACCTTGGCGGGCTGTATAGGTTGAATGGGCTCGTCCCGCACCGCCCAGGCGGAGCCGGCGGCGACAGTCGCGACCACGGCCAGCGCGATCCCGGTGGAATTCAGCTTCATGATGCTCTCCTTCGTGAGTTGATCCGCGCCGTTGCAGGCAGATCGGTAGCGCCGGCAACGGTCCATGACAGATCGGTCGATTAGACCCGTTCTAAACATGCAAGCGGATTTAACCCCTCTTCAAAGCATGGTTTCTTGACCCAGATCATGAAAGCAGCCCTATTCCACTTTCGTCGTAATCGGCAACAGCCCCTCGCCGCGCCTGCAATACGATACAAAGCCCCGCCGGGGCAGCCCGTATCCTTCAGCCCTCGACATTCGCCCGCCGTTGCGCCTTTTTCTCTTCTGAAAGCATGGACAAGCCCTCCTTCTCTTCTCCCGCAAGGCCGGCCAAGCCCCGGCGCTGGCCCATGTTCGCGATCGTGGGCGGCGTCGTGCTGCTTGGCGGCTACATCGTCTGGAGCAATTTCCTCCGCACAACCGATCCGCAGGCCCAGTACCAGTTCGCCACCGTGCAGCGGGGCGACATCGAGGACGTGGTCACCGCTACCGGCACCCTGCAGCCTCGTGACTATGTAGACGTCGGCGCCCAGGTGTCCGGACAGTTGAAGAAGATCCATGTCGAAGTGGGTTCAGAGGTGAAAGCCGGTGATCTGCTGGCGGAAATCGACCCCACCGTCTACCTCGCCAAGGTCGATGCCTCCCGCGCCCAACTGCGCAACCTGCGCGCCCAATTGAAGGAGCGCGAGGCCCAGCTCACGCTCTCCGGCCTGCAGCTGAAGCGTCAGCAGGCATTGATGCGCGAAGAGGCCACCACCGCCGAGTCGCTGCAGAACGCGGAGGCTTCGCTGCAATCCTCAGAGGCGCAGTTGGAAGCGTTGCGGGCGCAGATCGAGCAGATCGAGTCCTCGCTGCGGGCGGACGAAGCCAACCTGCAATACGCCCGCATCCTGTCACCGATGAGCGGCACCGTCGTGTCCATCAGCGCCCGCCAAGGGCAGACGCTGAACACCAACCAGAGCGCACCCACCGTGCTGCGGGTGGCGGATCTGAACACGATGACGGTACAGACCCAGGTTTCCGAGGCCGACGTCGCCCGCCTCAAGGTCGGCATGGAGTCCTACTTCACCACCCTGGGTGGCCAGGGGCAGCGCTGGTACGGCAGGCTGGAGAAGATTGAGCCCACGCCCACCGTCACCAACAACGTGGTGCTGTTCAATGCACTTTTCGACGTGCCCAATCCGGATGGCCGGCTGATGACGCAGATGACCGCCCAGGTCTTCTTCATCGTCGCCTCCGCACGCAACGCGCTAGTGGTGCCGATGTCCGCGCTCAACGTTGCCAGCCGGCCGCCGCGCGGACAGGGCCCCGGGCAACGCGAGCGCCCCGCCGGCGCCGGCGGCATGCAGACCGCCGCCGGCCAGGCGGGCGAGGGCGGCCGGGAGCGTGGCCCGCGCGCAGGCGGGGCGGAGCGTCCGGAACGTGGCGAGCGTGGCAGCGAAGCCGGTGGCGAACGCCGGCGGCCGTCCCAGGCCGGCGCGCATGGCCCCCGGCGCGGCATGGTGAAGGTCGCCAGGGCCGACGGCACGCTGGAGGATCGTCCGGTGGAGCTGGGCGTCAGCAACCGGGTACAAGCGCAGGTGCTGTCCGGGCTGGAGGAAGGGGAACGCATCGCCTCCGGCAATATGGTCGCCGCCCGCCCGCAGTCCGCCGACAGCCAGGCCCCGCGGATGCCGCCCCGGCTATGAAGCGCGAGCCTCTTCCCCTGGCACGGCCGGCGCCTTCGCCGGCCGGTCCGCTGATTTCCCTGCGCGGCGTCACCAAGACCTTCCGCAATGGCGAGCTCGAAACCGAGGTGCTGCACGGCCTGGATCTCGACATCTACCCGGGCGAGTTCGTCGCCATCATGGGCGCCTCCGGCTCGGGCAAGTCCACGCTGATGAATATCCTCGGCTGCCTGGACCGCCCTACCCGCGGCACCTACCGCTTCATGGGCGAGGACGTGGCCGGTTTCGGCCGCGACGATCTCGCCCGCCTGCGCCGCGAGGCCTTCGGCTTCGTATTCCAGAGCTACAACCTGATCGGCAACGCCACCGCCCGCGAGAACGTCGAGGTGCCGGCCATCTACTGCGGCATGCCGCCAGACGAGCGCCATGCCCGCGCCACCGCGCTGCTGGCCACGCTGGGCCTGGGCGAGCGCTGCAGCCATCGTCCCAGCCAGCTCTCCGGCGGCCAGCAGCAACGGGTTTCCATTGCCCGTGCGCTGATGAACGGCGGCCGCATCATCCTCGCCGACGAGCCCACCGGCGCGCTGGACAGCAAGAGCGGCGTCGAGGTAATGAAGCTGCTGCGCCAGCTCTCGGAGCAGGGCCACACCATCATCCTGATCACCCATGCGCGCGAGGTGGCGGAGGAAGCGCAACGCATCATCGAGATCCGCGACGGCAACATCCTCTCCGACCCCGGCCCACGTCCGCGCGAAGAACCGGAGCCGGACTTCGCGCCGCGGCGGGACCACAGCTCCTCGCTCACCGACGTGGTCGAGGCCACCCGTACCGCGCTGCGGGCGCTGCGCGCCAACATTTTCCGCTCCATCCTGACGCTGCTCGGCATCGTCATCGGCGTCGGCTCGGTGATCGCCATGCTGGCGATAGGGGATGGCGCCAAGCAGCAGGTGGTGGACCGCATCAGCGCGATGGGCACCAACCTGCTCACCATACGGCCGGGCGCGCCCAACCAGCGCGGGCGGGACACCACCGCCACGCTGGTGATAGACGACGTGCGCGCCATCGGCGAGTTGCCCAATGTGCTTGCCTCGGTGCCGGAGCAGAGCGCCAACGTCACCGTGCGCTTCGGCAACGCCGACCAACGCACCACCGCCAACGCCACCTCCGCCGACTTCATCATCGCCCGCAACTGGCCGGTCGCCTCCGGCACCTTCTTCAGCGCCGCCGACGAAGCGGATTACGCCACGGTGGCGGTGCTCGGCCAGACGGTGGCCAACGGCCTCTTCCCCGGCAGCGATCCGATAGGCCGCTACATCCTGGTCAACAACATCCCCTTCCAGGTCATCGGCGTCATGAGTGCGCAAGGCGCCACCGGTTTCGGCCAGGACCAGGACGACATCGTCTTCGTGCCCTACACCACCGGCAGCCTGCGCCTCACCGGCCAGCGCTTCCTGCGCAACGTGACAGTGGCGGTGGAAGACGTGGCGCGCATCGACGCCACCCAGGCGGAGGTCACCAGCCTGCTCACCGCCCGCCACGGCGTGGAGGATTTCCAGATCCGCAACATGGCTTCCATCCTGGAAACGGTGTCCGCCACCCAGAACACCCTCACCATCCTGCTCGGCGCGGTAGCCGCCATCTCGCTGCTGGTGGGCGGCATCGGCGTCATGAACATCATGCTGGTGTCGGTGACCGAGCGGACGCGGGAGATCGGCATCCGCATGGCCACCGGCGCGCGCATGAAGAACATCCTGCAGCAGTTCCTCATCGAGGCCCTGGTGGTCTCGGCGCTGGGCGGCGCCATCGGCGTCGCCGTCGGCCTCGGCGCCGCCGCCGTCATTGCGGCCTTCGGCACCGCCATCAAATACACCCTGGCGCCAGTGCTGCTCGCCTTCGGCTGCGCCTTCGCCACCGGCCTCATCTTCGGCTATCTCCCGGCACGCAAGGCCGCCCGCCTCGACCCGGTGGTCGCGCTCGCCTCGGAATGACAGACATGCATCCGCAAGCCCTCCCCG
>NZ_WUEI01000077.1 GCF_012911025.1 Azoarcus sp. TTM-91
GATCCAGGGGGCCGCCTGGAGGCGGTCCGGAAACGGCGCGGGGTCAGCGGTGGGGTCTCTAGCGAGGTTTCTGGCCGGGGGCTGGCGATGCTTGGCCTGCCGACGTCTATCGGGCCGCTCTTAAGTCCGGCGGGGGGATGGTCGCTAATGGGCCCGGCACGGTGCATGGAACATGCCTTCGCCGCCGGTCCGCTTAACCCGTATCGGGTAGGAGCCGGCGGCGCTTATGTCCTTGGAGTGCCACAAGGCATGATCTAGATTCACTATGGCACTGCCCCGCGAACAAGACAGGGCAGGCAGGCGGCACCTACAGGGGGGAGTCATGCGCAACAACCAGCCAGTGACGAACGTGGAAACGCCGGTGCCGGACGGGCGTTTCATCTACAGCCGCACCGATGCCCACGGCCAGATCCTCGAGGCCAACGACCTCTTCGTCGAACTGTCGGGCTTTTCCCGCGAGGAACTGATCGGCCAGCCGCACAACATGGTGCGCCATCCGGACATGCCCAGCGAAGCCTTCGCCGACCTCTGGCGCAACCTCAAGGCCGGGCAGCCGTGGAACGGCTACGTCAAGAACCGGCGCAAGGATGGCGGCTACTACTGGGTGCGCGCCTTTGCCTCGCCGGTGCGGGAAAACGGCCAGGTGGTGGGCTATGAATCGGTACGCCGGCGGGCCGATCCGGCGGTGGTGCGGAAGGTGGACGCGGCCTACCGCAAGCTGCGCGGCGGCGCCGGCCTGAGCGTGGAGAACGGCCGGGTGGTGGGCCGCGGGCTGCGGGGCAGCCTGGGCAGGATGTCGCTGGGCGCGCGTTTCCTCGCCGGCATGCTGGCCATCCTCGTGCTGCTGCTGGTAGCCGGCACGGTGGCCATGCTGGGGCTGGACGATGCGCGGGACGCGCTGGGCGCGGCCGCCGGCGAAACAGAGGCCAATCGCATCGCCGGCGTCGCCATCTGGCTCAGCTGCCTGCTGGCGCTGGTACTGGTGGTGATGGGCTATCTCCAGTTCGGCGTCGTGCGCAGGCTGGTGAGCGATCTCAAGCGATTCGAGGATGCGGTGTCCGCCACCCAGCGCGACGGTGACCTGCGGCGGGTGGTGGATGTAGACCGCCGCGACGAGCTGGGCCGGGTGGTCGATGCCTTCAACGCGATGATGGCCAACGTGCAGGCCATCATGATCAAGATCCACGGCGCCGCCGGCGAAGTCTGCCGGCAGTCGGACTCGCTGGCCCACACCAGCGAGCAGGTGGCGCATGGCGCCTCAGCCTCCAGCGAGGCGGCGTCCTCGACCACCGCGGCGGTGGAGCAGGTCACCGTGGCGATCAACGAGGTGGCGGAGCATGCGCGCACCGCCGCCGAGGCTGCCAGGGAGTCCAGTTCGCGGGCGGATGAAGGCGAGGGCACCGCCGGCCGCGCGGCGCAGGAGATCTCCCGGCTGGCGGAAACCACCGCGGCCACCGCTGCAACGATGGAGAAGCTGTCCCGCTCGTCGGAGGACATCGGCCGCATCGCCACCGTCATCCGCGAGATTGCCGAGCAGACCAATCTGCTGGCTTTGAACGCGGCCATCGAGGCCGCCCGCGCCGGCGAACAGGGCCGGGGCTTCGCGGTGGTGGCGGACGAGGTGCGCAAGCTCGCCGAGCGCACTTCCCAGGCCACCTCGGAAATCTCCGGCATCCTCGACGCGCTGCGTGAGGAGACCCGGCGCGCGGTCGATGGCGTGCGCCGCGGCGACGACCAGGTGAAGAGCGGCGTCGCCCTGGCCGAATCGGCACGCGGTGCGCTCGGCTCCATCCGCGATGCCACCGAGCGCTGCCTGCTGCTGGTGGGCGACATCGCCAACGCGACCAACGAGCAATCCGCCGCCGCCACTTCCATCTCGCAGAACATCGAGAGCATTGCGCAGATGGCCGAGGAGAGCGCCGAGGCGGTCGCCAGCATGGCGGACTCTTCCAGGGCGTTGGCCGGCGTGTCTTCGGCATTGAACGAGGCGATTTCTCGGGTGCAGATCTGATCCGGCCGGGGAGGGCGGGAGAATGGAGCGGCTCAATTTCCTGCACCTCACCGACCTCCACCTCGGCGTGGCCGGCATGCGCGAACTGTGGCCGCGGGTGGAGCGCACGCTGCGGGACGATCTGGGGTTCCTCATCAAGCAGGCCGGCGGGCTGGATCTGGTCTGCTTCACCGGCGACCTGACGCAGCAGGGCCGCAAGGAGGAGTTCGCCCAGGTCGGCCTGTTCCTGGCACGGCTCTGGGAGCACTTCGACAAGCTGGGCCAGCGGCCCTGCCTGCTGGCGGTACCCGGCAACCACGACCTGGTGCGGCCGGCGGAGAAGGATCCGGTGTTGCTCACGCTGACCAAGCTGTGGGCCGACCCGATGGTCGGGCCGGAGTTCTGGAACGACCCGCAAAGCCCCTACCGCCACCTCATCGAGGACGCCTTCGCCAATTACCGCGAATGGTGGGAAGGGCTGCAGCTTCCCCGCCTGCCGGCGGGGCCCGCCGCGGGCATGCTGCCTGGCGACTTCGCGGTGAGCTTCGCCAAGAACGGGCTGAGGATAGGCATCCTCGGCCTCAACACCGCCTTCCTGCAGCTCAAGGCCGGCATGGAGGAAGGCTCGCTCGCGCTCAACCTGCGCCAATTCCACGCCGCCTGCGGCGGCAACGGCCCGGCCTGGGCGCAGCGGCACGACGCCTGCCTGCTGATGACCCACCATCCGGCGAGCTGGCTGCGACCCGAGGCGCGCAACGATCTCGAGGGCGAGATCCACTACCCGCCGGAATCCTTCGCGCTCCACCTCTTCGGCCACATGCACGAAGCCGACCTGAGCGCCCTCTCCAGCGGAGGCGGTGGTGAACGCCGCCGGCTGCAGGGCACCGCGCTGTTCAGCCAGGAAGGCTGGGCGAACACCGACCAGCGCCCGCGCACCTGCGGCTACACCCTGGGCAGCCTCAGCTTCGACCACGGCGGCGCCCGCCTGAAACTGTGGCCGCGCAAGGCGGTGCGCGGGCCGGGGCGGAATTGGGACATCAAGGTGGACCATGAACGCTTCGAGATCAGCAGGGGCGGCGAAGCTACCGCCGAGATGGTGTTGCGGCTGCCCGAAAAGAGCGCGGACGCGGCCGAACCGCCGCCAGCCGGGGTGGCGCCCGCCGCGCCTGCGCCGCGCCGCAGATACGCTGGGCTGGTCGGGCCGGCCAACTTCCGGGAGGTGCATAACCTGCTTGCCGAACTGCTCACCAAGGCCGACCTGCAGTCGCCGGTGCGCATCAAGAACATCGCGCTGGACATGGAGATGACCTGGGCGCTGATCCGCGACGACATCATGTCGCGCAGCTGGGGCAAGCGCCTGGAGTGGCAGACGCTGATGGTGGATGGCCGGGCCAAGGCCATCACCCAACTGCGCAACGCCGGCTCGCTGATCTCGCCCAAGATGGCCAAGGCGCGGGAGACGGAGATCGGCGAGTTCTGCGACAGCAAGGCGCAGTACATCGAGCAGCACAACCTGGGCTTCGCCTGCCGCGTCTACGCCGAGGCGCCGCTGATGCACGGCTTCCTGGTGGACGACCGGATTCTTTTCGTCGGCCTGTGCTCCAATGACGGCAAGGCCTGGACGACCTCGCCCTACATCCAGTTCATCCGCAACCCGGAGAAACGCAGCGAACTGGACGGGGACATCGCCAGACATTTCATCCAGGTCTTCGAGGGCTGGTTCGACGCCCACTGGAATGCGCCGGCGGCGCGCCGGGTGTGGCCGCGCGCATCCGGCTGACGGCGGCTGCCGGCAGCGGGGAGGACGGGGTGAAGGCTTTGCAAATCTGGGGTCATCGCGGTTGCCGCGGGGCGGAGGCGCCGCCGGAGAATTCCCTGCGCGCCTTTGCAGCCGCCATCGCCCAGGGCGCGGACGGCGTCGAGCTGGATGTGTTCCTGACCCGCGACCGCCAGCTGGTGGTCTTCCATGACGAGACGCTGGAGCGCCTGTCCGATGGCCGTGGCGCCATCTCCGCCGCCACCCGCGCCGAACTGCACGCGGTGCGGCTCAAGGCCCCTACAGGCGAGCTCACCGAGCACGGCATTCCCACGCTGGCGGAGGTGCTGGACCTGGTCGAAGCCTGGCGGCGGGAGGCAGCCGACAGCGCGCGCGCCCAGGCTTTCGTCGTCAACATCGAGACCAAGGGCCGCGGCATCGCCCGGCATGTGGCGCAGGAGGTGAGCCGGCGGGTCGAGGCCGGCTGGCGCTACGCCAACTTCCTCAACAGCTCCTTCGATCTCGCCACCCTGGCGGAGATGCGCGAGTTGCTGCCCGAACTGCCGGTAGGGGCGCTGTTCGAAGGCCCGCTGGGCCGGCCGTCGGCGCCGTGGGACCTGGAGCTGGAGGAGTTGCGGCACTGCCTCAGGGCCAGCGCCGCGCTGCGGCCGGACACGGTGAACGTCACGCTGCCCTCGCTGTGCCTGCCGGGCGCGGTGGAGCTGATCCGCGCCAGCGGTGCCAGGCCGGTGGCGTGGACCGCCGGCGAACGGCCGCCGCGGTCCCTGCCGGCCGAAGAGGCCCAGGCGCTGATGCGTTTCCTGCTGGCGCAGGAGATCGTGCTGATCACCGATTTCCCCGGCGAGATGCGCGCCCTGGAGCGCAACTACCGCTTCCGCGCCGGGCGCTGAAGCGAAGCCTCCTTACGCCCTGCGCTGCCAGGCCGGCTCGCCCAGCACCCATGTGGCGGCCACGCAGCGATCGTCCCCCAGTGTCATCAGCACGAAGAGCCGCTCGGCGAGGCTGTCCGCATGCGCCATGCGGCGGGCCAGCAGCGGGCTGGCGGCCGGGTCCAGCACCACGAAGTCGGCCTCCTTGCCGGGCAGGAAGTTGCCGATCTCGCCTTCCAGGTAAAGGCTGCGGGCGCCGCCCAGGGTGGCGAGGTAGAAGGCGCGTTCCGCCGCCAGGCTGCTGCCGCGCAGTTGCAGCACCTTGTAGGCCTCGCCCAGGGTCTTGAGCATGGAGAAGCTGGTGCCGCCGCCGACGTCGGTGCCGATGCCGACGCGCATGCCGAGTTCGTGCGCGCGGTCGAGGTCGAACAGGCCGGAGCCGAGGAAGAGGTTGGAGGTGGGACAGAAGCTAGCGGCGGCGCCGGTGGCGGCCATGCGGGCGCGGTCGTCGTCGTCCAGCCAGATGCAGTGCGCATAGACGCTGCGCTCGCCGAGCTGGCTGTAGCGGTCATACACGTCCAGGTAGCTGCGCGCCTCCGGGTAGAGCTGGGCCACCCAGGCCACCTCGCCCTGGTTCTCGGCGACGTGGGATTGCAGGTAGACACCGGGATGCTCCGCATACAGCCGGCCGGCCAGCGTCATCTGCTCCGGCGTGGAGGTGGGGGCGAAGCGCGGGGTGACGGCGTAGCGCAGGCGATCCACGCCGTGCCAGCGGCGGATCAGCGCGGCGGAGTCGAGGTAGCCCTGCTCGGCGGTATCGCGCAGGTAGTCCGGGCAGTTGCGGTCCATCAACACCTTGCCGGCGATGAGGCGCATGCGCCGCGCCCGGGCGGCGCTGAACAGCGCGTCCACCGAGCCGGGATGCACGGTGGCGAAGGCCATCGCGGTGGTGGTGCCGTTGCGCAGCAGCTCGTCGCAGAAGAAGGCGGCGACCTCGCCCGCGTAGGCCGGATCGGCGAAGCGCGCCTCGGTGGGGAAGGTGTAGCGCTCCAGCCAGGCGAGCAGCTGCTCGCCGTAGCTGGCGATCATGTCGGTCTGGGCGTAATGGACGTGGGTATCGACGAAGCCGGGCAGGATGAGCTTGCCGCGCAGGTCTTCCACCGGCGTGCCGGCGGCCAGCTGCGGCAGCAGTTCCGCCGCCGGGCCGGCGGTTTCGATGCGGCCGTCGCGCACCAGCAGCAGGCCGTCCGGGAAGTGGGCCAGCGCCGCCGCGCCGGCATCGGCGGGGTCCGCCAGGAAATGGACGATTTCACCGCGGATGGCGCGCAGGGGCTGGGTCATGATGGCCGGAGCTGATTGTTAACAATCGAGAATATAGGTTGCTGACAATCGGGCCGCAAGCGCACGGCAGCCGCGCCACCGGCGGCCGGAAACGCATCGCCAACCCGCACAGCCTACACGGTGAAGCGGGCCACCGCGCCGCTCATCTCCCGCGCCATCGCTTCCAGGTCGCTCACCGCCGCGGCGGTGCGGCCGACCGCTTCGGCGCTCTCGTCACTGGAGCGGGCGATGGTCTCCACCTGGCTGGCGATGGTGTCGCTGGCAGCGGCTTGCTGGCGCAGCGCGGTGGCAATCTCAGCGCTCACATCCGCCACCTGGCCGGCACCGTCGCGGATGCGCACGATGGCACCGCCGGCCTCCTGCGCCAACTCGGCGTCCTGGTTCACCTCGGCGACCATGCGGCGCATGTCCGCCACCGCCACCCGGGCACTGTTCTGGATCTCGCCGATCTGTTCGCTGATCTCCTCGGTGGCGCCGGAGGTGCGCTCGGCCAGCTTGCGCACCTCGTCGGCCACCACCGCGAAACCGCGGCCCTGCTCGCCGGCGCGGGCGGCCTCGATGGCGGCGTTCAGCGCCAGCAGGTTGGTCTGGTCCGCCACCTCGCGGATGACCTTGACGATGTCGCTGATGCGATCCGACTGCTCGCCCAGCATCTCCACCTTGGTCGCCGCCTCGCGTACGGTGGCGGCGGTGCTCACCATGCCGGCGGAAGTGCGTTCGATCACGCTGCCGCCCTCGGCCGCCAGCCGCGCCGACTCCTCGGTGATGGCCTGGGTGCGCTCGGCGTTCTCGCGCACATGGTTGATGCTGACGGTGAGCTCCTCGATGGAACTGGCGACGGTGGCGGTGGAGCTGTTGAGCACGCCGGCGCTCTGGTTGATGCGCCCCATGGCGCTGCCGACCTCGGCGGAGGCGCTGCCGATGCGGTTGGCGTGGGTGTCGAGGCTGGCCACCAGCTGCTGGAACTCCGCCAGCATGCGGTTGAGGGATTCGCCGGTGCGGGCGATCTCGTCGTTGCCCTGCACCTGCACCCGGGTGCGCAGGTCCCAGTCGCGGCTGATGCGGCCTATGGCCAACTGCAACTCGTTTACCGAGCCGCTCACCCGGCGCACGATCAGTACTGCCAGCGCTGCCACGATGATGACGATGACGCCGATGAAGGCCGCGAGGATGTTGCGCACGCTGGCGTACTCGGCGGCGGACTCGGCGATGCTGCGCTGCAGCTCGCTGCTTTGCTCGTCGCGCAGCGTCTGCACCAGCTTCTCCAGGCTGTCGTTGAAGGCGCTGTCGTAGCCGCTGGTGGACGCATCCACCACCTTGCCGGATTCCGGCTCGTTCACCATGAACTCGTTCAGCGCCAGCCGGTAGCGCTCGCCCAGGGCAGCGTGTTCCTGCAGCAAAGTGTCCAACCGGGCGGTGTCGCGGTCGGCGCTGTAGAAGTTGCCGATGAGCACCCCCAGGCGGTCGCGCACCTCCGCCTCGCGGTCGGCAAAGCCTTTCAGGTGCCGGCCGAAGGCGAGGGCATCGTTGCCGCGCAGCAGCAGGTTCTTCCACTCCTGCACCTGGCCCTGGAAAGCCTCCAGGGCGGAAGTGGCGGTGAGCATGTCGGTGGAACCCTGCTGCACGGTGACGAAACTGCCCTCCAGCCGCTGGTTGAAAGCCGCCAGCTGAAGGAAGGCGAAGGCGCCCACCAGCAGCAGGCCGGCGCAGGCCAGGGAGCCGAGGGCGATGAGGCGGGAATTGACTGAACTGAACATGGGCCTCTCTGAAAAACCTTCTAGGAATATTTGTAGGAATACCTAACGGCGTGCCGGGCTGCGACTTTAGTCTTATATCCCGGCTTAGGCCTGGTGGGCCTCGGCCTTTACCGGGACAAGCGCCTCGCCAGCGGCGAGGCACCACGGCTGGCGCTGCGCGTCGGCAAGCTGTTCGACAAGACCTATTGCCACCGCAGCCGCTTCCCCCCGCCAACACTCTGGTTTGGGGCAACGACGGCGGGCCGGGCTGAGCGCCCCGCTCCGCTTCCGAGAGGCGGGAAATGGCACTGAAACCCAATTCTGGCGAGGGTTTGCTGCGATGCAAAAACGCTGTACAGCGCACCTACAATGGGATACAAGCTGACAATGATTCGCATTTAGTATCCGCCGGGCCGGCCAGCGCCCCGTCACGCCGGCCGGGTGAGTGCAAGGAGCAGAGGGCTGCCGGAGAGCCCGTTTCAGGGATGGCAAGCGCGGCGTTTCCGCGCTTGCCGACATTCAGGACCAAACAAGAACATGAGTACTTCCACTCGCTTTGTCTTTTTCGCCGATCACCGGCCGTGGCTGAACATCAGCCTGCGCTCGGTCATGGCGCTCTTCGGCGGTTACGGCCTCGCTTCGCTGGTCGCCGCCACCCTGGCCATTGGCTTGCCGCTGCCGCGCCCGGACGCGGTGATGGCCGCCATCATGCTGGCCTTCCTGGTGCACCTGCTTGCCGCCCTGTGGGTATTCGGTGCGGCTACCCTGACCCGGGCTGCCGCTGGCCTCGCCATACCGGCCGCGCTGCTGGGCTTGTGGCTGTGGCTGCTGCCGGCGGGAGGCGCGGCATGAGGTTCGACAAACCCCGGCATTTCCGCCAGTCCATGTCCTGGCTCCACACCTGGGCCGGGCTGGTGCTGGGCTGGCTGCTGTTCGCGGTGTTCGTCACCGGCACGCTGGCCTTCTTCCGCAACGAAATCACCACCTGGATGCAGCCTGAGCTGCACAGCGCCCGCGACGATGGCCATGGCCTGGAACGCGCGATCGCGGTGCTGGCACGCAAGGCGCCGGATGCCCAGCAGTGGAGCATCAACCTGCAGGGGCCGCGCAGCCCGGTGATGACCCTGAGCTGGCGCGAAGCCCCGGCTGCGGATGAACGCCGCAGTGCCGGCCGCCGCGGCGAGGAGGGGGGCGATGCGGATTCCGGGCTGGAAGCGCCGGGCGGCCGCGGCGAGGGTGCGCGGGAAGGCAACCGCGGCCACGGCATGCAAGGCGAGGGCATGCGGCGTGAAGGCCGCCGCGACCGACAGGAAGGTACCCGCGCTGCAGGCATGCAGCGCGAGGGTCGTGGGGAAGGCGGCCGGAGTGAGGGCATGCAGCGGGAAGGCATGCGCACCGAGGGTGCGCCGCGCCAGGAGCTCCGCGCCGGTGGCGAACCTGGCGAGGGTGACGCACGGCCGCAACGCGGTGGCGAAGGCCGGGAGATGGCGATGGCCGCGCCCCAGGCCGAGCCGCCCCAGGCCGCGGCCCGCCAGCAAGGTGGCGGCGGCGGTGGAGGTGGTGGCCAGCAGGCGCAGAACCGGCTGGTCATGGACCCGGCCACCGGCGTGATACTGCAGCCGCGCCAGACCGCCGGCGGCAATTTCCTCTATCGCTTCCACTTCGAGCTGTACGGCATGGACAGGCTCACCGGCCGCTGGATCGTCGGCATTGCCACCATGTTCATGTTCGTCGCCATCATCAGCGGCGTCATCGTGCACCGGAACATCTTCAAGGACTTCTTCACCTTCCGCCCGGGCAAGGGCAAGCGCTCCTGGTTGGATGCGCACAACGCCACCGGCGTGCTGTCGCTGCCCTTTCACGTCGTCATCACCTTTTCCGGCCTGCTGCTGCTGGGCTTCCAGCTGATGCCCGCGGCGGTCGTCACCGCCTACGACGGCGACACCCGGGCCATGGCGCAGGAAATGCGTGGCCGCGGTAACGCCAACGCGCCGCTGCCCAGGCCCAGCGGCGAGAAGGCCGCGCTGACGCCGCTGACGCCCTTGGTGGCCGAAGCGGAGCGGGAATGGCCGATGCAGGGCGTGGGTGCCATCACCATCACCAACCCGGGCGACGCCCGCGCCACCATCGAAATCCGCCAGGCCCGCACCGAAGGCCTGAGCAGCCGCGGCGCCGCCCGCCGCCTGGTGTTCGACGGCGTCACCGGCGAGGTGCTGGAGCGCCCGCCTGTGGCAGAGAGCTCCGCGGTGTCCTCTGCCTGGAACCTGATGACGGCGCTGCACATGGGCCGCTTCGCCTCCTCGCTGCCGCGCTGGCTGCTGTTCGCCTCCGGCGTGCTCGGCTCGCTGATGGTCGCCAGCGGCCTGGCGATGTGGGTGCTCGCCCGCCACAAGGACCGCGAAACCCTGGGCCGCACGCCGCGCGGCCACCGCCTGGTCGAGGTGCTGAACGTGGCGGCGGTGTCCGGCCTGCTGATCGCGATTGCTGCTTACTTCTGGGGCAACCGCCTGCTGCCGGCCGATCTGGCCGAGCGCAACCTGTGGGAGATCCGGGTGTTCTTCTCCGTCTGGGTGCTGGCCGCGCTGCATGCCATCGTCCGCAAACACAAGGCCGCCTGGGTGGAGCAGCTGACCCTGGCCGGCGTGCTGACCATGCTGCTGCCGGTGCTGAACGGCGCCAGCGGCGGCGTGCACCTGGGCCACAGCCTGGGCGCCGGCCAGCTGCAGGTCGCCGGCTTCGACGCCTGCGCGCTGGTGCTGGGCGCGCTGCTGATGTTCGCCGCGCGCAAGGTCAGCCTGCATGTGCCGCGCGTCAAACCGGGCGCCAAGTCCAGGCCGGCGGACGCGTCCAAGGCAAAGGAGGCGGAAGCGGTGGATGAGCTGGTCGCCGGCCTGCCGGTCGCCCTGAAGACGGAGGAAGCATGATGGACTTTCTCGTATTCGCCATGGCGCTGGCCGGTTTCAACGCCCTGTGCGTGAGCATGGAGCGCCATGCCAAACAGGTGGTCGGCCATGCGCCGGCCGAGGGCAGGCGGCGGGGCTTCAGCGCGCTGGGCTGGGGGCTGCTGGCGCTATCACTGGGACCGGCGGTGCACTACCACGGCGCCTCCATCGGCACCGCGGTATGGTTCGGCCTGATGACGGTCGCCGCTTTCATCGTCGGCCTGCTGCTCAGCTACCGCCCACGGCCGCTGCTGGGCCTGGGCGGCGCGGCGCTGGTGCTGGCGGTGGCGCTGCTTCTGGTGGTTTGAAAGCATGGGTCTGGTCGTAATACGGTTCAGACCGCTCTCCCTGTAAGAGAGGGCGCACGCTGGTTCGTCCGCGATGAAAAAGGGCCGCATTCGCGGCCCTTCTGCTTTTTCGCGCTACGAAGCCACGGCCAACATCAGGCGTCTGCCCGATACGGCTTGCCCAGCGACAGCGGCGAGTTCAGGCGTATCGTCGCCGGATTGCGCGAGATCGCCACCAGCACCACGATGGTCGCCAGGTAGGGCAGCGAGGACAGGAACTGGGAGGGGAAGTCGATCTGCAGCCCGGCGCCCTGGACGAAGAGCTGCGACACCATCACGCCGCCGAACAGGTAGGCGCCCAGCATCACCCGCAGCGGCCGCCAGGTGGCGAACACCACCAGCGCCAGCGCGATCCAGCCGCGGCCGGCGACCATGCCCTCTACCCACATCGGCGTGTAGAACACCGACAGGAAGGCGCCGCCGACGCCCGCCATGGCGCCGCCGAAGGCCACCGCCAGGTAGCGGATGCGCACCACCGGATGGCCGATGGCGTGCGCCGCCGCCGGCGATTCGCCCACCGCCCGCAGCACCAGCCCGGCGCGGCTGCGGTAGAGGAACCACAGCACCGCCCAGAACAGCGCCCAGGAGCCATACACCAGCGCCTGCTGGTTGTAGAGCGCCTCGCCCAGCAGCGGGATGTCGGCGATGAAGGGCAGGCGGATGGGCGGCACCGCCGGCAGCGCCAGCGATTCGTAGGGCTTGCCGATGAAGGCGGCGAGGCCGACGCCGAAGATGGCCAGCGCCAGCCCGGAGGCCACCTGGTTGGCCTGCAGGGTGATGGCGAGGAAGCCGAACACCAGCGCCATTGCCGCCCCGGCGACCAGCCCGGCGAGCACGCCCAGCCAGGGGCTGCCGCTGTGGTGGGTGGCGGCGAAGGCGGCCACTGCGCCCACCGCCATCATGCCTTCGGCGCCGAGGTTGAGGACGCCGGCGCGTTCGCTTACCAGCAGGCCCAGCGCGGTCAGGATCAGCGGCGTGCCGGCCACCACGGTGGCGAACAGTACGGCGGTGAAGAGATTGCCTTCCATGCGTTTCCCGGTAGGTGTCTTTGCTAGCAGAGGGTGGAGGTTCAGGCGCTGGCGGCTTCGCTGCCGAAGCGCAGCCGGTAGCGGATGAACACGTCGGCGCCCAGCAGGAAGAACAGCAGCAGGCCCTGGAACACCAGGGCGATGGAATTGGGCAGGTTCATGTACTGCTGCACCTGCTCGCCGCCGATGTAGAGCAGCGCCATCAGCAGGCTGGCGAGGAAGATGCCCAGCGGATGCAGGCGGCCGACGAAGGCGACGATGATGGCGGCGAAGCCGTAGCCCAGGCCGAGCTTGTCGGTGAGCTGGCCCATCGGCCCGGCGACCTCGGCCATGCCGGCAACGCCGGCCGCGGCGCCGCCGCACAGCAGCCCGGTCCAGATCGTGCGGCTGGCGGAGAAGCCGGCGTAGCGGGCGGCGTCCGGCGCCTCGCCCGCCACCCGCATGCGGAAGCCGGCGTGGCTGCGGTACATGAACACATAGGCGGCCACCAGCGCCGCCAGCGCGAACAGCAGGCCCAGGTGCAGCCGGGTGCCGTCCACCAGCACCGGCAGCAGGGCAGCGTCGGCGAACATTACCGTCTGCGGGAAGTTGAAGCCCTGCGGGTCTTTCCACGGCCCGAACACCAGCCAGGAGACCAGCAGCTGGGCGACATACACCAGCATCAGCGACACTAGGATCTCGTTGGCGTTGAAGCGGGTCTTGAGCCAGGCCGGGATGGCCGCCCAGGCCGCGCCGGCCAGCGCGCCACCCAGCAGCATGCCGGGAAGCACCAGCGCGCTCTCGCTTTCCCCTGCCCACAGGGCGACGCCGGTGGCGCCGACCGCGCCCAGCATGAACTGGCCTTCTGCGCCGATGTTCCAGATGTTGGCGCGGAAGCCGATGGCCAGCCCGGTGGCGCACAGCATCAGCGGCGTGGCCTTGAGCAGCAGCTCCGAGAGGCCGTAGAGATCCTTCAGCGGGGCGACGAGGAAGAGCCGCAGCCCTTCCACCGGGTCCCTGCCGAGCACGGCGAAGAGCACGCCGCCGGCCACCAGGGTGAGCACCGTCGCCAGCAGCGGCGACAGCCAGGTCATCAGGCGCGAGGCCTGCGGACGGGGTTCCAGCCTAAGCATGGGCGGCCTCCGCGGCGGCTGGCGCAGTGGTTTCGGCGCCCGGCCACAGCCCGCTCATCCACAGCCCGATCTCTTCCATGCTGGCCTCGCCGATGTCGCGCGGCGGCGACAGCCGGCCCTGGGCGATGACGGCGATGCGGTCGCAGATCTCGAACAACTCGTCCAGCTCCTCGGAAATCACCAGCACCGCGCAGCCGCGGTTGCGCAGGTCGATGATGGCCTGGCGGATGAAGGCGGCGGCGCCCACGTCCACGCCCCAGGTGGGCTGGGCCGCCACCAGCAGCTTCGGCGCCTGCAGGATCTCCCGGCCCATGATGAATTTCTGCAGATTGCCGCCGGACAGCGACTGCGCAGCCGTGTCCGCGCCGCCGCCGCGCACGTCGAAGGCGGCGATGCAGCGCTCGGCGAAGGCGCGCGCCTTGCCGCGGGCGAGGAAGCCGGCGCGCACCAGGCCCTGGCTGCGGGCGGCGGTGAGCAGGCCGTTGTCCACCAGCGGCAGCGCCGGCACCGCGCCGCGGCCCAGGCGCTCCTCCGGCACGAAGCACAGGCCCAGCCGGCGGCGCGCGCCGGCGGACAGGCGACCGGCCTCGGTGCCGCAGATCTGCACCGGATGCTTCTCCGCCAGCCGCTCCTCGCCGGAGATGGCGCGCAACAGCTCCTGCTGGCCGTTGCCGGAGACGCCGGCGATGCCGACGATCTCGCCGGCGCGCACCTCCAGGTGGAGGTCGCGCAGGTCCACGCCGTAGGGGTCGTCGCTGGCGCGGGAGAGGCCGGCCAGGCGCAGGCGAACTTCGCCGTCGCCCTGGGCGGGACTGTGTTCGCAGTGGGGCAGGTCCTTGCCTATCATCATCCGCGCCATCGAGGCCGGGGTTTCCTCCGCCGGCCGGCAGTGGCCGCTGACGCGGCCACCGCGCAGCACGGTGGCGCTGTGGCAGAGGGCGCGGATTTCGTCCAGCTTGTGGCTGATGTAGAGGATGGAACAGCCCTCGGCGGCGAGCCGGCGCAGCGTCTCGAACAGCTTCTCCACCGCCTGCGGCGTCAGCACCGAGGTGGGTTCGTCCATGATCAGCAGCCGCGGTTGCTGCAGCAGGCAGCGCACGATCTCGACCCGCTGGCGCTCGCCCACCGACAGCGCATGCACCGTGCGCCGCGGGTCCACCGGCAGGCCGTAGCGGGCCGAGACTTCCTCGATGCGGCGGGAGAGCTCGCGCAGGTCCGGCCGGCCGGGCAGGGCGAGGGCGACGTTCTCCGCCACCGTCAGTGTCTCGAACAGGGAGAAATGCTGGAACACCATGCCGATGCCCAGCTCGCGCGCATGGGCGGGGTCGCGCACCGTCACCGGCTGGCCTTCCCAGTGGATTTCGCCCGCGCTGGGGCGGGTGACGCCGTAGATGATCTTCATCAGCGTCGATTTGCCGGCGCCGTTCTCGCCCAGCACCGCATGGATTTCGCCGGGGGAGACGCTGAGGTCTATGCCGTCGTTGGCGACCACGCCGGGATAGACCTTGCGGATGCCGTGCAGGGCCAGCCGGGCGGTGGGCGGCGGGCTGCTAGTCGTCATGGATTGTTGTGCTCCGGAGGGCCGAGAAGAAAACGGGCGGGCGCGACCGGGCGGCAAGACTGCGGCGGCCGGCGTCCGCGGGCGACAAGTCTAGGCGACCCGGCGGGTCTTGTGGGCGGCGCTGCTGGCCTGGCGGCGCAGGGCCAGCAGCTGGGCGGCGACGGCGATGGCGATTACCTCCGGCTCCTTGCCGCCGACGCCGGGCGCGCCCACCGGGCAGACCAGTCGGGCGAGCTGGGCCTCGCTGTTGCCGCGGGCACGCAGCCGGGCTTCGAAGCGGGCGCGCTTGGCGGCCGAGCCGATGAGGCCGAGGAAGCGGAAGTCGCCGCGCGCGAGCCAGGCGCGCACCAGCTCCAGGTCCAGCGCATGGTCGTGGGTCATGATCAGCACCGCGCTGTCTTCCGGCAGGGCGGCGACTTCGGCCAGCGGGTCGTCGCTGAGGAGGCGGCGGGTGTTGGCCGGCAGCACCGGCAGGAATTCGTCCTCGCGCGGGTCTATCCAGCTCACCTGCAGCGGCAGCGGCGCGAGCACCTGTACCAGGGCGCGGCCGACATGGCCGGCGCCGAACAGGGCGAGGTGCAGCTCCGGCGGCTGGAAGCGCTCCAGCAGCAGCGCCGGGGCGAGGTCGGCCAGCAGCGCCTGGTCGCCAGACTGTTGGGGCAGAGCCTGGAGCAGCGGCTGGAGGTCGGCGCGCTGGTCGGCGGCGCTGGCGGGCAGGATTTCCACCTGGCGGCGGTCCAGTGCGCTCAGGCGCAGCCAGGGGACGTCGGCGGCGGCCAGGGCGTTGGCTTCGGCGACCCAGTGGAGGTCGGCCGGCGTCACCGTCTCGAAGCCGAGCCAGACCACGCCGCCGCAGCACTGGCCGACGCGGGCGCCGAGCGGAAAGCGCTCCAGCCGTGGCGGCTGCGGTGGGGCGGCGAGCTGCGCGCGGGCGATCTCCAGCGCCCGCAGCTCCAGGTGGCCGCCGCCTATGGTGCCGAGGGCGAAGTCGCGGCCGACCAGCATGTGGGCGCCCGGCTCGCGCGGGGTGGAGCCCTGGCAGCGGGCGACGCCCAGCCACACCACGTTTTCACCGGCGAGCAGGCGGGCCTGGAGTTCGGCGAGCAGCAGGCGGTTGTTCATGCCGCGGCCCCCGCACGCTGCTCCGCTTCACGTTGCCGCGCTTCGGTGAGGCTGCGCAGGATTTCCTCCGGCGTGGCCGGGGCGTTCAGCTGCGGGGCGACGCGATAGTCCGCGGCGGCGGCGACCGCGTCCTTGATCGCATGCCATACCGACAGCGCCAGCATGAAGGGCGGCTCGCCCACCGCCTTGGAGCGGAAGATGGAGTCCTCTGTGTTGATGCCGCGTTCCCACAGGCGCACGTTGAAGATCTCCGGCACGTCCGACACCGCCGGGATCTTGTAGGTGGAGGGCGCGTGGGTGGTGAGGCGGCCGTCATCGCTCCAGCACAGTTCTTCGCTGGTCAGCCAGCCCATGCCCTGGATGAAGCCGCCTTCGACCTGGCCGAGGTCTATCGCCGGGTTCAGCGAGCGGCCGACGTCGTGGAGGATGTCGGTGCGCAGCACTTTGGATTCGCCGGTGAGGGTGTCGATGGCGACCTCGGAGCAGGCAACGCCGTAGGCGTAATAGTAGAAGGGCCGGCCGGACAGGGTTTCGCGGTCGTAGGCGATCTTGGGCGTGCGGTAGTAGCCGGTGGCCGACAGCGAGACGCGCCCCATCCAGGCCAGCTTGGCGAGTTCGGCGAAGGAGAGGCTGAGCGGAACGCCGGCTTTCCCGGTGGCGGCAGCGTTGCCGCCGTCGCGGTGAGCGTTGTCGCCGATATGCACCCTGTTGGCGCGGAACACCACCTGGTCTTCGCGTACGCCGTAATGGGCGGCGGCAAATTCGGTGAGCCGCGCCTTGATCTTGCGCGCCGCCTGTTGCGCCGCCTTGCCGTTGAGGTCGGCGCCGCTGGAGGCGGCGGTGGCGGAGGCGTTGGGCACCTTGGAGGTGTCGGAGGCGGTGACGCGGATGCGGGAGACGTCGATCTGCAATTCCTCCGCCACCACTTGCGCCACCTTGGTGAACAGGCCCTGGCCCATCTCGGTGCCGCCGTGGTTGAGCAGCACGGTGCCGTCGGTATAGACGTGGAGCAGGGCGCCGGCCTGGTTGAGGTGGGTGGCGGTGAAGGAGATGCCGAATTTCACCGGCGTGAGCGCGATGCCGCGCTTGATCACCGGGCTGGCGGCATTCCAGGCGCGCAGCGCGGCGCGGCGGGCGGCGTAGTCGCAGTCCGCTTCCAGTTCGGCGGTCAGTTCTGCGATCACGTTGTCCTCGACCTTCTGGCCGTAGGGCGTGAGGTCACGCTCGCCGATGCCGTAGTAGTTGCGCTTGCGCACCGCGAGCGGGTCGAGATCCAGGTGGCGGGCGACCGCGTCGATGACCTCTTCGATGCCGAACAGGCCCTGCGGACCGCCGAAGCCGCGGAAGGCGGTGTTGGAGACGGTGTGGGTCTTGCAGCGGTGGGAGAGGATGTCGACATGCTCCAGGTAGTAGGCATTGTCGGCATGGAACATGGCGCGGTCGGCGATGGCGCCGGTGAGGTCGGCGGAATAGCCGGCGCGGGTGGCCTGCATGAAACGCACCGCCAGCAGGCGGCCTTCGTCGTCGAAGCCGGCTTCCCAGTCGATGCGGAAATCGTGGCGCTTGCCGGTGAGCACCATGTCGTCGTCGCGGTCCAGCCGCAGCTTCACCGGCCGGCCGGTGAGGCGGGCGGCGATGGCGGTGATGGCGGCGATCTGCCCCGGCTGGCTCTCCTTGCCGCCGAAGCCGCCGCCCATGCGCCGGCATTCCACCACCACGTCCTTGGCATCCACGCCCAGCGCATGGGCGACCTGCAGCTGCACCTCGCCCGGGTGCTGGCTGGAGGAATGCACGCGGGTGGTGCCGTCCTCCTGCGGAATGGCGTAGGCGATATGGGTTTCCAGGTAGAAGTGGTCTTGCCCGCCGTGGCGCACGCTGCCGGCCAGCCGGTGCGGCGCGGCGGCGAGGGCGGCCTCCGGCTCGCCGCGGCGCAGGTGGGCGTCGGGCAACACCCGGCTGCCGGCGGCCAGCGCCTGGTCCACGTCCAGCAGGGCTGGCAGCGGCTCGTATTCCACTTGGGCGAGGCGGGCGGCGCGGCGGGCGGCGCGCATGTCCTCCGCCAGCACCGCGAACAGGGCCTGGCCATGGAACTGGACTTCGTCGCTGGCGAAGATGGGGTCGTCATGCACCACCGGGCCGAAATCGTTCAGCCCCGGCACGCTGGCGGCGTCCAGCACCGCGACCACGCCAGGCGCGGCGCGCACCGCGGCGAGGTCGATGCGGCGGATGCGGGCGTGGGCGGCACTGGCGAGGCCGATGGCCGCATGCAGGGTGCCGCGCAGTTCGGGCTGGTCGTCGATGTAGGTGGCGCCGCCGGTGACGTGCAGCACCGCGGATTCATGGGCGAGGCCGCTGCCCACCGCGCCTTGCACCGCCGGCGCGGCGACATGGTCTGCGGGAATGGCGAGATCCACCGCTTCAGACGGCTGCACGGCGGCTCTCCTCGTCGTGGATGCGGGTGGGGAACTGGCCTTGCAGTTCGAGCTGCAGCCGGGTCAGCAGGTTCTGGGCGACCTGCAGGCGGTAGCCGGCGCTGGCGCGCATGTCGGACAGGGGCTGGAAGTCCTTCGCCAGCGCGGCACGGGCGTCGGCCACTGCGGCTTCATCCAGCGGCCGGCCGCGCAGCGCGGCTTCGGCGCCGGCGGCGCGCTTGGGAATGCCCGCCATGCCGCCGTAGGCCAGCCGGGCGTCGACTACGATGCCGTCCTCCAGCCGCAGGGCGAAGCCGGCGAATACCGCGGAGATGTCCTGGTCCTGGCGCTTGGCCACCTTCCAGGCGCGGAAGACGAAGCCGGCCTGCGCCGGCCGGCGCGGGATGCGCACTGCCTGCACGAACTCGCCGGCGGCCAGATCTTTCTTGCGGTAGTCGAGGTAGAGCGCTTCCAACGGCAGGCTGCGTACCTGTTGATCCCGGCGCAGCACCACCTCGGCGCCGAGGGCGATCAGCGCCGGCATTGAGTCGCCGATGGGGCTGCCGTTGGCGACGTTGCCGCACAGGGTGCCGCTGTTGCGGATGGGCCGCGAGGCGAAGCGGCGGTACAGCTCGGTGGCCTCCGGATACTCGCGCAGCAGGGCGGCGAAGGCGGTTTCCAGGCTGACGGCGGCGCCGATCTCCAGCCAGTTGCCGCGCGCATCCCGGTACTCGCCAGCGTGGGCGAATTCCCGCACCGCGCCGGTGTGCAGCAGCAGCGGCAGCGGCTTCAGCTGCTTGGTCACCCACAGGCCGACGTCGGTCCCGCCGGCGAGTATCGTGGCCTGCGGCGCCTCCGCATATTGGCGGGCGAAGTCGGTGGCGCTGCACGGCGCCAGATAGCGGCCGGACGGGTGGTCGATCCGCAGCGCTTCGCCATCGTCCAGCGCGGCGAGGCGGGTAAGCAGGGCGGCTTCCGCCGCCGGGTCGTTGCGCCAGGCTGGCGGCGGCAGCTGGGCGGAGTGCGGCGCCGGCAGCGCATACATCTGCCGGCCTGCGTCCAGGATGGGGCGGTAGCCGGTGCAGCGGCAGAGGTTGCCGGAAAGGGCGTCGGCCAGGGCGGTGTCGTCCGGCTTGGGCTGCGTCTGGTAGAGGCCGAACAGGGACATGACGAAGCCCGGCGTGCAGAAGCCGCACTGGGAACCGTGGCACTCCACCATGGCGCGCTGGGCGGGATGCAGCGTGCCGTCCGCCGCGCGCAGGCTCTCCACGGTGAACAGCGCCTTGCCATGCACCGTCGGCAGGAAGCGGATGCAGGCGTTGACCGCCTGCCAGCGCAGCCGGCCCTCATGCGCCTCGGCCAGAACCACCGTACAGGCGCCGCAGTCGCCCTCGGCGCAGCCTTCCTTGGTGCCGCTGCGGCCGGCATGTTCGCGCAGCCAGTCCAGCAGCGTGGTGGTCGGCGCGAGGCCGCCGACCTGGACCTCGCGGCCGTCGAGCAGGAAGCGGATGGTCTGGCTCATCGCGGATGGCTCCGGATCGGAATGCGGCGGCATGCTGCGGGGCTGGCGGTAGGCGGGGGCATGAGAAGAGAAAGGCGCTTGGATGCCTTTCAATTTGGCCGTGGCGGACAATATTGTCAACAATCCTCGTCTTGGCAATTGCTTGATATTTCGAATGATTTATACGCCATATTGGTGCGCATCGAGGCCCTGATGCACCAATGAAGAGCGAGGCTAGGGCCGAAGTCTGGCAGGGCGGCGCCGAATCCATCCAAGCGTCTGCCGAATTGTTGACAATGCCCAGGCCCGACTTACACACTCCGCCATCTTTCTTCGAGCATGCCGAATTGGCCCCCTCGTCCCTGAAATCTCCGCCCCAAGACGCCGGCGTCGAGGCCCTGGTCCTCGGCAGGACGCCGCGTGCCGGCGGCCAGGAGGCGGAGCGGATGTTCGACACCTTGCGCAACGCGGTGCTGGACCAGCGTTTGCCGCCGGGCATGCAACTGAAGGAGCAGGCGCTGGCGGATGCCTTCAAGGTGAATCGTGCGCTGGTGCGGGCGGTGCTGGCGCGTCTGGAAAGCGCCCGGCTGGTGGAGCACCGGCCCAATCGCGGCGTGTTCGTGGCAACACCGACGGTGGCGGAGGCGCGCGACATCTTCGCCGCGCGTCGCGTCATCGAGGCCGCGCTGGTGCGCACGCTGACCGCGGTGGCGACGCCGGCCGGCCTGGCGGAGATGCAAGCACTGGTTGAGCGCGAACAGGCTGCCTACCGCAGCGGCGACCTGCGCGCCGGGCTGAGGCTGTCGGTCGAATTCCACCGTCTGCTGGCGCGCCTGGCCGGCAACTCGGTGCTGGGCAATTTCCTGGAAGAGTTGGTGGCGCGTACGCCGCTGGTGGTGCTGTCCTACAAGGGCAGCGATACCCCGTCGTGCGCGCTGGACGAGCATTCCGCCATTGTGGAGGCGATTGCGGTGGGCGATGCTGAGCGGGCGGTGACGCTGATGGACGCTCATCTGAACCATCTGGAAGCCAGGCTGGAGAGCGGCTTCCGCGCGGCCAGCGGCGAGGCCGACATCGCTGCCATGCTGGGGCTGGCGCCAGCGCGCTGAGCCCGCCGCCGATGCCTTCGTTCAGGGCAGGCGCAGGCGGCTCTGGCGCGGAATGTGGCGGGTGAGGAAGTCCATCTGGTCCGCCAGGATGCTGCGGTTGCAGAGGATCAGGTACTCCGCCTTGTTCGGCACATAGGGCGCGTACAGCAGCGCCATGCGCGCTTGCTCCGGCGTGCGCCCGCTCTTGCGCTGGTTGCAGGGGCGGCAGGCGGTGACCACGTTCATCCAGATGTCCCGCCCGCCCTGGGAGACCGGCGCCACATGGTCGCGGGTGAGCTGGCTGCCTGGCAGCCGATGGCCGCAATAGGCGCAGAGATGGCGGTCGCGGCGGAAGAGTTCGCGGTTGTTCAACGGCGGCACCTGGGTCAGGGCGCCGGGGCGCAGCAGGCGGCCCTTGATGGCGATGATGCTCTGGGTTGTGATCTCGGAGCGCTCGCCGGTCGCGCGGGAGATGCCGCCGAGAAAGTGGAATTCGCGTTCGCCCAGGCTCCAGGCGACCATGCCGCGGGCATGGTAGTGGCAGGCGGCCTGCCAGGAGATCCAGCGGTGCGGGGTGCCGTTGGCGTCCAGCGAGAGTATCCACGGATGGTGCCCGTCCTCATGCCGGCTTGGCACCTCGGGTTCCATGAGCGTCATCGAGCTTTCGATCAGCACGCTTCCTCCATCACGGTGGTGCGCGCCCTGGGCCCTGTTCTTCGTGCTGCGGCACGCGTTCGTCAATCAGAACAGACTTTTACCGGCGCGCGCAAGTGCCGCCATTCAGCAGTGGCGGATGGCGCTGGCCGGGCGGCCTGGGTTCATCGGTGGGGCAGAGGC
>NZ_WUEI01000078.1 GCF_012911025.1 Azoarcus sp. TTM-91
TTGAAGGGCTGGTTGAGGGGCTGGTTGAGGGGCGGGTTCTGAAAGGGCGTGCCTCAGGCCGGTGGCGCCGCGCCGGCGGTATCGAGGAAGGCGCGTTTGTCCGCCACCTCCGCCCACCGTTCGGCGTCCGCCAGCGGCTCGCGGGCCTCGGCAATCGATGGCCAGACCGCGGCCAGTTCGGCATTGAGGGCGATGAAGGCCTCCTGTCCGGCGGGCAGGTCGTCTTCGGCGTAGATGGCGCCCACCGGGCATTCCGGCACGCAGACGCCGCAATCGATGCAGCCGTCCGGGTTGATGACGAGGAAGTTGGGCCCCTCGTGGAAGCACTCCACCGGGCAGACGGCGACGCAGTCGGTGTACTTGCAGCGCACGCAGGCTTCGGTGACGACGTAAGTCATGGCGCGCTCCTTCAGGCCTGGGCGAGGCCGATGGCGGTGAGGGCGAGGCGGGCGAGCTTGCGCACGTCCGGGTCGGGGTCCTGCAGAGCCTTTTCCAGCGCCGGGATGGCGCGGGCGTCGCCGACCTCGCCGAGGGCGATGGCGGCTTCCTTGCGCAGGTTGCCCATGGGGTGGGACAGCGCCTCCACCAGCGCCGGCAGGCCGGCGGCGGCCTTGAGCAGGCCGAGGCTGCGCGCCGCCTTCACCCGCACCTGCCAGTAGTCGTCGGCCATGGCCTTCACCAGATCGGGAATGGCGGGCCCGAGGCGCAGCTTGCCCACCGTCTGCGCCGCTTCGTCCCGCACCATCCAGGCGGTATCGCCCAGCGCGCGGGTGAGCGCCGGCAGCACGCTGACGCCGCTGGCGTAGCCCAGCGCGCCGATGGCGATGCGGCGCACCTCGGCGTCCGGGTCGTGGGCGGCGACCTCGGCCAGCTCGCCGATGGCCTCGGTTTTCTTCAGGTAGCCGAGCACGCCGACCGCCTCGCGCCGCACGCCGGGGTCGGCGTCGCGCAGCGCCGCCATGGCCGGGGCGAAGGCGGCTTCCACCCGCAGCGCGCGCACCGCGCGGAAGGCCAGCATGCGCACTTCGGCGGCCTGCCCTTCCAGCAGCGGCAGCAGCGGCGCGGCGGAGGCGGGCTGCTTGAGTTCGGCCAGCACCTGGCCGGCGGCCTCGCGCACACCGGCATCGGCATCCAGCAGCATGGTGGCCAGCGCGGCCACCACCGGGATTTCCTCGTAGCCTTCGAGGGCGCGCACCGCTTCGGTCCGCACCGCGGCGTCGCTGTCGAGCAGGCGCGGCAGCAGCAGCGGCACGATGTCGTCCTCGTCGCCATAGGGCAGGTCGATGACGGCCAGGCGGCGCACTTCGGCGTCGGCGCTTTCCAGGCGTTCGGCAAGGGAGAGCATCTGCATGGCGGCCCTCCTCAGCGCAGCAGGTAGGGGATGCTGACCTGCACCGCGCCGGTGGGGCAGTCGGTTTCGCAGGGCAGGCAGTACCAGCACTCGTCGAACTGCATGAAGGCTTTCTTCTTCACCAGGTCGATGGCGAGCACGTCCAGCGGGCAGACATCCACGCAGACGGTACAGCCCTTCTCGGCGATGCACTTGTCCTCGTCGACGGCGACGGGGGCCTGGGTGGGGGTGATGGCGATGGTCATGGTCTGATTTCCTCTCGCGTCGGGTTCGGGAATTCCTGGGCTCAGGCGGCAGCGGCGCTGGGGGCGACGCGCAGGCGCTGGTAGGCGGTGCGCTCCTGCTCGTCGATGGCGACGATGTAGGGCTCCACCGCCTTCTTGCGCAGGCTCATGGCGCCGTCGGCGCCCTTGCTCAGCAGCGAGTGGCAGAACCAGTCGGCGTCGTTGCGCTCGGGGAAATCGACATAGTGGTGGTACAGGCCCCAGCGGCTCTCGGTGCGGAACAGCGAGGCGCGGGCGGCCATCTCGGCGCAGTCGAGGATGGAGTGGGCCTCCATCGCCCGCATCAGCTCGTGCGGGTTGGCGGCGCTCATCTGCAGCGCGTCCTCGCGGATCTCGTCGAAGCGGCGCAGGGCGATCTCGTACTTGCGGGTGATCTTGGGCGGCTGCAGGTAGTCGTTCACCAGCCGACGCGTCTTGTACTCGACCTGGAAGGGGGTGAGGCCGTCGCCACGGCCCAGCGGCGCGGCGATGCGGGCGCGCTCGGCTTCCACCGCGTCCTCGTCCACCGCCAGCGGGTTGCGGCCGTCGCAGTACTCGGCGGCGTTCTCGCCGCACAGCCGGCCATAGACGAAGGCGCCCAGCATGTAGTTGTGCGGCACGCTGGCGCAGTCGCCGGCGGCGTACAGGCCCTTCACCGAGGTTTCGCCGCGGGCGTTGACGTGGATGCCGGAGGCGCTGTGGCCGCTGCAGAAGCCGATCTCGGAGATGTGCATCTCCACCATCTCGCTGCGGTAGTCGTTGCCGCGCTTCTCGTGGAAGCGGCCGCGGCTGGGGCGCTCGTTGGTGTGCAGGATGTGCTCGATCTCGCCTATGGTTTCCTCGGCCAGGTGGTCCAGCTTGAGGAACACCGGGCCGTTGCCGCTCTGCAGCTCGCGGTGGAATTCCAGCATCATCTGGCCGCTCCAGTAGTCGCACTCGATGAAGCGCTCGCCCTTGGAGTTGGCGGTGAAGCCGCCGAAGGGGCCGGTGACGTAGGCACAGGCGGGGCCGTTGTAGTCCTTGATCAGCGGGTTGATCTGGAAGCACTCGAGGTTGGCCAGGTCGGCGCCGGCGTGGTAGGCCATGGCGTGGCCGTCGCCGCAGTTGGTCGGGTTCTCGTAGGTGCCCATCAGGTAACCGGAGGCCGGCAGGCCGATGCGGCCGGCGGCGCCGGTGCTGATGACCGCCGCCTTGCAGCGGATGACGTAGAAGTCCGCGGTGCGGCAGTCGAAGCCCAGCACCGCGTTCACCGCGCCGTCGGCGCCGGTGAGCACGCGGGTGACCACTACCCGGTTGGTCACCTCCACCCGGCCGCGCTTCAACTGGCGGTAGAGGATCTTCTTCATGTGGTGGCCTTCGGGCATCGGCAGCACGTAGCTGCCGAGGTGGTGCACCTTGCGCACCGCGTAGTCGCCGGTCTCGTCCTTCTCGAACTTGACGCCCCAGCGGTCCAGCTCCTGGATCATGTCGAAGCTGCCGGCGGCGTAGGCCATCACCGCTTCCTGGTCGACGATGCCGTCGTTGGCGACGGTGATCTCCTTTACGTACTGCTCGGGCGTCGCATGGCCGGGGATGACGGCGTTGTTGAGGCCGTCCATGCCCATCGAGATGGCGCCGCTGCGCTTCACGTTGGCCTTGTCGACCAGCAGCACCTTGAGTTGAGGATTCCTTTCCTTCGCTTTCACCGCGGCCATCGGTCCGCCGGTACCCCCGCCGATGACGACAAGGTCGTACTGCAGGTCTATGCGTTTCATGGTCTCTCCTGGGGTTGGGGCGTGCGCCGGGCGGCGTCCCGCCGGTACTCAGCTGCGCTCTATGCGCAGGCGGTACTGGAAGGCGTCGCCTCGGTAGTAAAGGAACTCGAAGTCCAGCGGCTGCTCGCCGGCGTAGGTCATGCGCTCCATGCGCAGCAGCGGCGCGCCCTCGTCGGTGCCGAGGTGGCGCGCCAGCGATTCGTCGGCGGAAATGGCCTCGATCTGCAGGTCGGCGTGGGTGAGGTCGTGGCCGAAGTCGTTCTCGAGGATGACGAAGATGTCGCGGGTGGCGAGGTCTTCCTGCACCAGCCGTTCGCCGATGGCGGGCGGGAAGTAGCTGACGTCCACCGAGATGGGCTCGCGGTTGAGGTAGCGCAGGCGCTGGATCTCGAACACCGCCTCGCCCGGCCGGAGGCCGAAGCGCGCCGCCACCACCTGGCTGGCCTCCACTTGGCGGGCGGACAGCAGCAGCGAATAGGTTTCGTAGCCGGAGGGCGCCATCGCCTCGCCGAAACCCTGCAGCCGCGACAGGCTCTGGAAGGCCTTGGGCTTGGCGACGAAGCTGCCCTTGCCCATCACCTTGAAGATCAGCCCCTCCTTCTGCAGGTCGCCCAGCGCCTGGCGGATGGTGATGCGGCTGACGCCGAAGGCTTCCATCATCTGGCTCTCGGAGGGCATCTGCGAGTGCGGCGCATAGCTGCCATCCAGGATGCGCCGGCGCAGCACCTCGCGTATCTGGGTGTGCAGCGGCACCGGCGAAACCGCGTCTATCGCATCGCCCGAAGCCTTGGAAACCACTGCGATCTGCTTACGGCTGGACATGAAAAACCTCGCTCCCGGCACAACCTGTTATGACGAGTTCTATTAAGCAAACACGGTGCCAATTCCATCGCATCGCAACATCCTCCATCAACAACATGATTACATTGAATTAAAAGGACTTTTCATGAAATTTCATGCAATGCTTCGCATGAAATCCTGCACTGCGGAAGTGCGTGGCCGGCCCACTTCGGTGCGGCTTCCGCCGCCTTCGGCCACGCCGCCATCGCTCCCGCCAGCAGCAGCAGCGCCAGCACGAAAGGACGGAAGTGGGCGCGGCCGATCAGCGCATACAGACGGCCGCCGGCCATGCCACCGAGCAGGAACAGCGGCGCCAGCGCCAGCCAGGCCAGCGCCTCCGCCCAGCTCAGCATGCCCAGCGCCAGAATGGCCGCCAGCGCCACCGGATACAGCCAGGCGAAGAAGACGATGAAGTTGGCGCGGGCGCGGTGGTTGTCCGCCTCCACCCCCAGCAGATAAAGAATGGCCGGCGGCCCGCCGACGCCGCCCAGGCCGGTGAGTACGCCGCTCAACGCGCCCACACCCAGCGACAGCGGCCGCGAACGCCCGCCGGGCAGGCTGCGGCCAGCCATCAGCGCGCAGGCGCTGAGCATCACCGCGCCGCCTATCACCATGCCGAAGGCCCGCGCCGGCAGCACATGCACCAGCGCGATGCCACAGGGCACGCCAGCGAAGGCGGCCAACGTCATCGGCAGCATCACCTCCCGGTCCACCAGCCGGCTGGCGGCGGCGGTGGCGGCACGGCCCATGGGCAGCGCATTCAAGAGCGTGACCAGGCACAGCGTTTCCCGCGCCGGCAACACCATGGACAGCAGCGGCGCCATCAATAGCGCCGAACCGAAACCGGTGAGCCCGCGCAGCGCTCCGCCGGCCGCGGTGGCGAAGGCAACCAGCGCCCAGGTGGCGGCGTCGTGCGCGGCAAAAACGGCGCTGATCTGATCCAAGCGGGGCTCCTGGTCGAACGGGGAAGAAGGGCGGCGGCATGCCGGACGGCCACCGCCGGACAGCGGCTGAGGGCGCAGACATCCTAACCTGTTATAACAAGTTGGAGCTAGGAAAAAAGCCCGCTGCCCACTCACCTCGGCGCCCCGCCGGAATGCCAGGGCAAGGCCGGCTACAGCCAGCCCGCCCCGGCCCGATTCCCATCCCTTGAAAGCGTGCGCGCTCATGCCAGCCACCCGGCGATCACCACCATGAACAGCCCCGCCGCCAGCAACCACGCCCACAGCAGCGCCGCCAGCAGCCACACCCGGCTGCCGGCCTGGCGGATGTCGGCCAGCCGCGTCGCCGCGCCCAGCCCGGCCAGCCCGACCGCCAGCAGCAGCTGGGCAAGCACGCCGCCCCAGTGCATCACCGCCTGCGGCAGCGTGCCGCTGACGGCAAGCACGATGGCGGCGATGAAGGCCCATAGGAACAGCGGCAGCCCAGCGCGGCGAGCACTCTTTCCGTCACCCGCGCCCTGGTCCGCCCGCGGCCGGCCGCAGCGCACCGCCAGCCACACCATGGCCGGCGCCAGCAGCATCACCCGCATCATCTTCTCGATCAGCGCGCTGGCCTCGGCGCCCGACCCGACCGCCGCGGCAGCCGCCACCACATGGCCCAGCTCATGCACCGTCAGCCCCAGCCACAGACCGAAGGCGGCGTCGCCCAGGCCCAGCAAGCCGGCCAGCAGGGGATGCAGCAGCGGCAGCAGGTACATGCCCAGCGTGCCGAACACCACCACCGCCGCCACCGCGGCGGACACCGCCCGCGCCCGGGCGCCGAGCACTCCATCGGCCGCGGCCACCGCCGCCGCGCCGCAGATGGCGCTGCCGCAGCCGACCAGCAGCGCGCTGTCCCGGTCCAGGCCGAGGCGGCGGCCCAGCGTCTGCGCCAGCGCCAGCGTGGAAGCCACCATCAGCGCCGCCATCGCCACCCCGCTCCAGCCCACCAGCGCCAGATCGTCCGCGCCGATGCGCAAGCCATAGAGGGCGATGCCGGCACGCATCAACGGTCCGCGCGCCAGCGCGATGCCGGCCGCGCCACCGGCGGGCAGCCGCGGCCACAGGTTGCCGGCGACCATGCCCAGCGCCACCGCTAGCGGCAGCCAGCCGAGGCCGTGGCGGGCGAAGGCCGGCACCGCCGCCAGGGCAGCCGCTGCCAGCGTGATCAGCAGGCAGCCGGCGAGGCCGAATCGCAGGCCGAAACCCGGCCCTTGCGCGCTTATCTCCATCTCTTCTATCGATATAAGAAATTGAGAAAAAGCTTAGAGCCAGCCCTATCATTCGTACAGCTCATGGAAGTTACAGCTGCATTACCTGAGGTTATGAATGAATCTGCACCTGTTGCGCATCTATGTCGCGGTGGTCGAGGCCGGCAGTTTTTCGCGGGCGGCGGAGGCGCTGGGCATCAGCCAGCCGGCCGCTTCCAAGGCGGTGCGGGAGCTGGAATCCCAGCTCGACAACGTGCTGCTGGACCGCCAGGGCCGCGGCTTCCGCCCCAGCGAGGCCGGCCAGGCGCTGTACGGCTATGGCCGCAGCATCTTCGCGCTGGAGCGGGAGGCGGACGAGGCGGTGCGCGCCTACGCCGGGCTGGCGCGCGGCCGCCTGGTCATCGGCGCCAGCACCACCATCGCCAGCTACTGGCTGCCGCCCTACCTGGTCGCCTTCGGCGATCGCCACCCCGGCGTGTCGCTGCAGGTGCGCGCCGCCAATACGCAGCAGGTAGTGGAGCTGCTGCTGGACTGCGCGGTGGACGTGGCGCTGGTGGAGGGCGAGCCGGGCGAGGCGCCGGTGGAATGCCGGCCGTGGCGGCAGGAGGAGATGATCGTGCTCGGGCCGCGCGAGGCGCCGGGCGAGGCGGCAGCGCCGCTGGCCGCAAGGCGCTGGATCGTGCGCGAGCCGGGCTCCGGCAGCCGGGCGGCCACCGAGCGCCTGCTGGCGGAGATCGGCCTGGACTCGCCCGCGCTGCTGGAGGTGGGCAGCAACGAGGCGGTGGTGCAGGCGGTGGCGGCTGGCGCCGGGGTCGGCCTGGTGCCGCGCATCTGCGCGCGGGACCAGCTGGCCTTGGGCCGGGTGCGGCGGCTGGCGCTGGAGGGCGGGGCCGCGCAGCGCGCGCCCATCCGCCGCCAGCTCTATCGCCTGCGCCTGCCGCAGCGGCCGGTGAGCACCGCGGCGCTGGCCTTCGAGGCGCTGCTGGGCGAAGGCGCCGGCGTCCAGTAGCTCAGTAGAACATCCGCGCCAGATCCACCGAGGAGCGCCGGCCGATCAGCGAGAAGTGCGCCGCCAGCCAGGCCTTGGCCCGTTCCCGTCCCTGGTCGCGCAGCATTTCGAGGAAGGAGAGCTTGGCGGTGAGACGGCTTTCGGCGCTGAGGCTGCTGAGCAGTTCCTCCGCCTCTACGAGGTGGAAGCGCGTCTGCTGCAGCCGGCGCTCGAATCGGCCGGTGGGCAGCAGCGAGCGGCCGACGAATTCGGTGGCGTGGGCGAACATGCGCATCTCGCGCAGGAAGGTGGAGTTGAAGGCGAGATCCAGCGAGCGGGCGCGGATTTCCTCGGCGCTGCGCGGCGTTTCGCCATGCACCAGCGGGCTCAGCAGCACCAGCAGGATGTCGCGCGCACTGCAGTCGTAGAACAGCGGGAACACCGCCGGGTTGGCGGAATAGGCGCCGTCCCAGTAGGGCTCGCCGTCTATCTCCACCGCCTTGTGCAGCATCGGCAGGCAGGCCGAGGCGAGCAGCGCATGCACGCTCAGCTCCGGCGCCTGGAACAGCCGCAGCTTGCCGGTGTTGGCGTGGGTGGCGGCGATGAAGAGCTTCACCGGGCTGGCGGCGCGCAGGCGCTCGAAATCCACTTGTTCGGCGACGATGTCGCGCAGCGGATCGACGTCGAAGGGGTTCATCTGCGCCGGCGAGAAGTGGCGCGCCCACTGCAGCATCATGCGCATGCCCAGCGCGGAGTTTTCCGGCGGCGTGGGAAAGGACTCGAAAGGCAGCTCGAAGGGCAGTTCCACCGGCATGCGGAAGGAGGTGGCGCTACCCACCGCCCGCCAGAAGCGCGCCAGCGCCTCGCGCGCGCCGTCGCGCCCGCCCCGCAGCAGGCCGTGGGCCATCACCACCGCGTTCATGGCGCCAGCGCTGGTGCCGCTGATGCCGTCGAACTGCAACCGGCCGTCTTCCAGCAGCGCGTCCAGCACGCCCCAGGTGAAAGCGCCATGAGCGCCGCCGCCCTGCAGGGCGAGGCTCACCAGATGGGACGGACGCGGGCGGAACAGCATGGTCGGACTCCTGGACGGGGCACTGGCCGCAAGCATGCGCGCTTTCGCCGCCGCAGGTCACGCGGCGGCTGGCCGCTCAGAGATTGTCGGCCAGCCGGAAGCCCTGGAACTGCCAGCGATCCTGCGGGTAGAAGAAGTTGCGGTAGCTGGGGCGGATGTGGTCCGCCGGCGTCACGCAGGAGCCGCCGCGCAGCACCATCTGGTTGCACATGAACTTGCCGTTGTACTCGCCCAGCGCGCCCTCGGCGGCACGGTAGCCGGGGTAAGGCAGGTAGGCCGAGGCGGTGTGCTCCCAGACATCGCCATAGAGCTGCAGCAGGCCTTCGCTGGCCGGCGCGACGATGGGCTGCAGGTAGCCGGTCTCGCGCAGGTTGCCCTCCTGGGTGCAGTCCTCCGCCGCCACCTCCCACTCCGCCTCGGTCGGCAACCGACACCCGGCCCAGGCGGCGTAGGCGGCGGCCTCGTAGTGGCTTACATGGCACACCGGCTCGTCCGGATTCAGCGGCGCCATGCCGCCCAGGGTGAAGTGCCACCACTCGCCGTCCTGCCGCTCCCAGTACAGCGGCGCGTTCCAGCCCTCCTGCTGGAGGCGGGCCCAGCCGTCGGACAGCCACAGCGCCGGGTTGCGGTAGCCGCCGGACTCGATGAAGGCGAGGAATTCGCCATTGGTCACCGGCCGCGAGGCGAGGCGGAAGGGCTCCAGGTAGACGTTGTGGCGCGGGCTCTCGTTGTCGTAGGAAAAGCCTTCGCCCACATGGCCGATGCGGCGCACGCCGCCCTCGAACTCCACCCACTGGGTGGCCGGCCGGCGGCGCACCGGCGGCAGCGGCAGGTCGTCCCGGTACACCGGCCGCAGCGGGTTGGCGTAGAAGTTGCGCTTGATGTCGGTGAGCAGCAGCTCCTGATGCTGCTGCTCGTGATTGAGGCCGATCTCCAGCCGCTGCAGGATCTCCGGCCACGGCAGCTCGGCGCGCTCTTCCAGCAGCGCCAGCAGGTACTCGTCCACATGGCCGCGGTAGCGGTACACCTCTTCCACCGTAGGCCGTGACAGCGTGCCGCGGGCGCAGCGCGAGAAGGGTTCGCCCACCTGCTCGTAGTAGGAGTTGAACAGGCTGCGGTAGGCCGGATTGAAGACCTGGTAGCCCGGCATGTACTCGCACAGGATGAAGGTTTCGAAGAACCAGCTGACGTGGGCCAGGTGCCACTTCGCCGGGCTGGCCTCCACCGCTGCCTGGATCACGTAGTCCTCCGCCGCCAGCGGCGCGCAGATCACCCCGCTGGCCGCGCGCACCCGGCGATAGCGCTCCGCCCACTCCGCACGCGACAGTTCCTCTTCTTCACCCAGGGTCTGTTGAGTCAGCCGCTTCATGACAGGTCCTCGCCGAGCAGAGGGCTTAGCAGAACAAACAACCGGTGCCGCCGTCAATCGGCGCCGGCCGCGTCCTGCGCAAGATCGGCGGCCAGCGCCACATGCCTTGACGCCTGCCGGTCCAAACCAAAATAATGAGAACGATTCGCAATTTCGTCACAGCCTTCGCATGCCCCGGAGCAAATCTTGAGCCTTACCGTCCAGCCCGACCCGGTCGCAGAGCTCTACCGCAGCCATCACGGCTGGCTGCATGGCTGGTTGCGGCGCAAGCTGGGCTGCTCCGACAAGGCGGCCGACCTCGCCCACGACACCTTCCTGCGGGTGCTGGCACGGCGGCCGGCGAGCGCGCTGGAACAACCGCGCGCCTACCTCGGCACCATCGCCCGCGGCCTGCTGATCGACCACTGGCGGCGGCGCGAGCTGGAGCAAGCCTGGCTGGACACCCTGGCCACGCTGCCGCAGCCGCAACTGCCGTCGCTGGAAGAACGCGCCATCCTGCTGGAAACCCTGCACGCCATAGACCGCATGCTGGACGGCCTCAAGCCGGCGGTGCGGCAGGCCTTCCTGTGGGCGCAGCTGGAAGGCCTGAGCTGCCCCCGCATCGCCGAACGCCTGGGCGTTTCCCTCGCCACCGCCGAGCGCTACGTCGCCCAGGCGCTGCGCCACTGCTACGCCCTGCACTTCCCGGCGTGAATCCGCCCAAGGCCGGAAGGGCGGAGGCCACCACCGCCGAAGCGCTGCCGGACGAGGTGGTGGATGCCGCCATCGCCTGGGCGGTGAAGCTGGACTACGGCACGCCGACTCCGGCGCAGCGGGCCGAGCTGGAGCACTGGCTGGCCGCCGACCAGCGCCATGCCCTGGCCTGGCAACGGCTGCGCAGCATGCGCAAGGATTTCAGCGGCCTGCCGCAGAAGCTGGCGCTGGATACCCTGAACGCCGTAGACAACCGCGCGCGCAGCCGCCGGCGCAGCTCGCTGAAGCTGCTCTCCCTCGGCGGCGCCGGCCTGTTCGCAGCCTGGATGGCGCGCCAGCACACACCCTGGCAGCGGCTGGTGGCCGACGCCAGCACCGGCCTCGGCGAGCGCCGCCGGCTGGAACTGGCCGACGGCACGGTGCTGGACCTGAACACCGATAGCGCGGTGAGCACCACGCTGACCGACGACAGCCGCCTGATCCAGCTGCATCGCGGCGAGGTCCGCATCGCCACCGGCGCTGACACCGGGGCGCTGACCCGCCGCGGCGCCAAGCGGCCCTTCCTGGTGCGCACACCCCACGGCACGCTGGAAGCGCTGGGCACCCGCTTCGTCGTCCGCCTGGAAGCGGAGCGCGGCTGGGTCAGCGTGCAGGAAGGCGCGGTGTCGGTGCAGCCGGAAGCCGCGCCCGCCGCGCTGCTGCGGCCGGGCGAAAGCCGCTGGTTCCTGCACGGTGCCAGCCTGCCGGCACCGGCGGATGGCATGGAGGCCGGCGCCTGGACGGACGGCGTCATCGCCGGCCACGACATCCGCCTGGCCGACCTGCTCGCCGAGCTGGGCCGCTACCGCCGCGGCTTCCTGGTGTGCGATCCGCGGGTCGCCGACCTGCGCCTGTCCGGCATCTACCAGCTGAACGACACCGACGCCACCCTCGCCTTCCTCACCCGCACCCAGCCGCTGCAGCTCAAGTACCGCAGCCGCTTCTGGGTCCGGGTGGAACCGCTCGACCAGCCCTGAACCGCGCCCGCAGCGCGGGCCAGCACATACGGCCAGCAGCAGCCACCAAAGCCACGGCCTGCGCCGCCTCCAGCGCTCTCCCGCCTATCCACCGCCTCACCCGCGACAAAAAAGTTGCCGCCCTGTTGAGGGGATTCCGCATCTCGTCCGGCTTGACCGAGGAAGGCTCTCCGCGAGCCTCATTCCTGACCCAGATTCGAGGACGCCATGCACATCTCCCGCCCAGCCAGCCGCCCTGGCCCTTCCCGCCACCGCGGCAAACTCCCCCGCCGCAGCGCGCTCGCCAGCGCCCTGGCTGGCGCCACCCTGTGCCTGGGCCTGGGCGCCCTGCCGGCCGCCGCCCAGGCGCAAAGCGCCGAAGTGCGCAGCGCCCGCATGCTGGAATTCGCCATCGCCGCCGGCCCGCTGGATGCCGCGCTCGACCGCTTCGCCCGCAGCGCCGGCATCAACCTCTCCTACGACGCCGCGCTGGTCGCCGGCCTCTCCAGCCGCGGCCTGCAGGGCGGCTACACCATCGCCGACGGCCTCACAACGCTGCTCGCCGGCACCGGCCTGGAAGCGGTCGCCCGGACCGGCGGCTACAGCCTGCGCCGCGCGCCAGCTGCACCGAACGCGGCCAGGCCGGCGACCACGCTGGCCGAAGTACGGGTGAAAGCCCGCCGTGCCGGCGACGGCACCACCGAGGACAGCGGCTCCTACACCAGCCGCGTCACCAGCATCGCCTCCAAGACGGACATGGCTTTCCGCGAGATTCCGCAATCGCTCTCCGTCATCACCCACGAGCAGATCAACGACCAGAAGCTGGTGGACATCAACGATGCGCTCAAGCTGATGCCCGGCATCACCGCCAACCGCATGAACGACAACACCTACAACTTCTATTCCCGCGGCTTCCAGATCACCTCCATGCAGGTGGACGGTGGCGCGCCGCTGGCGCTGGGCGCCTACACCTATGGCCCGCTGCAGGACATGGCCTTCTACGACCGGGTGGAGGTCATGCGCGGCGCCTCCGGCCTGCTCGGCGGCATGGGCGACCCCGGCGGCATCATCAACCTCGCGCGCAAGAAACCGCTGGCCGAGCCCCAGGCCATCGTCGAGCTCTCCGCCGGCAGCTGGGACAACTACCGCGCCATGGCCGACCTCAGCGGCCCGCTCAACGAGGCCGCCAGCCTCCGCGGCCGCGCGGTCGTGCTGTACGAGAACCGCGACTACCACCTCGACCACCGCAACACCGAGAAGCCCGCCTTCTACGGCGTTCTCGAGGCCGACCTCGGCGAACGCACCTTGCTCACCCTGGGCGGCAGCTACACCCGCCGCAACGAGACCGGCGGCGGCTCCGGCCTGCCGCTGTATGCCGACGGCAGCTCGCCCCGCTACAAGCGCAGCGACAGCCTGACCCAATCCTGGGCCTACAAGGACAGCGACGAAACCGAGCTCTTCGCCCAGCTCGCCCACACCTTCTCCAGCGGCTGGGCGCTCAAGTTCAACCTCACCCACAGCGAAACCGAGACCGAGGCCGACACCGCCTTCGTCGGCGGGCCGGTGGATCCCGTCACCCACCAGGGCGTCTGGGCCGGCGGCCACTACGAATACGAGAACCGCCAGGACCTGGCCGACATCAACCTCAGCGGCACCTTCGACCTCTTCGGCCGCAGCCACGAACTGCTGGTCGGGGCCGACTGGCAGCGGGTGAAGAGCCGCTGGGTGTCCGCCACCTTCCCGGGCCACTGGAGCGATCCGGCGGATGTGCTGGACGGCGGCGGCGGATGGAATCCGGACCGCGACGTCTCCCAGCGCGGCCACACCCGCTTCGGCCCCTGGGGCCAGGAGCAGGTAGGCGGCTACGCGGTGCTGCGCCTGCACCCGACCGACCGCCTGCATCTGGTCGCCGGCGCCCGCGCCAGCCGCTACGAGTTCGACCAGCGCATCTCCTCCAAGCCCAACGCGGCGGCGCCGTGGGTCGTCAGCTCCGACCTGCCCTTCAGCCTCAAGACCAAGATCACGCCCTACGGCGGCGTGATCTACGACTTCGCCGACAACTGGTCCGCCTACCTGAGCTACGCCAGCATCTACAAGCCGCAATCGCTGATGCTCTACGGCCCTCCGCCCGGCAGCCGCTCACTGGACCCGATCGAGGGCAAGAGCTACGAAGCCGGCGTCAAGGGCGAACTCTACGGCGGCCGCCTCAACGCCACCCTCAGCGTATTCAGCGTCGAGCGCACCGGCACCGCCCTGCAGGACAGCCGTTACCCCTCCAACTACGACGCCTGGGCCGGCAACTGCTGCTATCTGCCGCAGGGCAAGGTCACCAGCCGTGGCGTGGACGTGGAGATCGGCGGCGAGCTGATGCCCGGCTGGCAGGCCGCGGTGGGCTACACCTTCAACATTTCCCGCGACGAGAAGGCCAGCACCAACTACAGCAGCATCACCCCGCGCCACCTGCTGAAGCTATCCACCGCCTACACCCTGCCGGGCGAGCTGTGGCGCTGGAAGGTGGGCGGCAGCGCCCACATCCAGAGCGACACCTCGGTCAGCGACACCATCACCCTCAACGGCAACACCCAGCCCTACGACTTCAAGCAGGGCGGCTACGCGATCGTGAACGCCCTGGTGCAGTACCGCCTGGACCCGAAGTGGACGCTGGCACTGAACCTCAACAACCTGTTCGACCGGGTGTATTACGAGCGCATCGGCACCGTCTCCGACGGCAACTGGTACGGCACACCCTTCAACGCCATGCTGACGTTGCGCTACCAGCACTGAGCGGCCATTCCACTGAAATGCGGCCCGCGCCAGACCAACGCGGGCCGCATCGCGCCACCGCCACGGCCGGCCTCAAGAGCGAGCCCGTCAGCGGCCAGCTGGTAGCCGCGCCGCGGTGTACGAAATCCAGCGACCGCATGCCGACGGCGATGCCGGAAAACATGCTCAAGCTGTTGGACAAGAAGTAGCTGGACACGCCGCACGGCACCTTCCACGCGGCCATCAAGGCGCCCCGCGCACCGGCAGCCTGGGGCCGGACTACACCTTCCCGGCGCAACCGGCGCGGCTCAAGACTGCGCCGGCTCCCGCAGCGCCACCAATGCGTCCCGCTCCACGGCCGGCATCGTGCTCGCCGGAAAGGCGAGGTGGCGGCGCAACTCCACCTGGGCGCGCAAGGCCTTGCCGACGAAGTTGGAGAGGCTCTCCCCTTCCTCCAGCACGCCTTCCATGGCGCTGCGTAGCGAAGGCTCCACGTGGAGCGGCGGAAAGGTGGTGGACTTCATCGCAGCCTCCCTGCTGGCAACCGGGGCATCCCGGCGGGACGCATACACTGCGCCGCCCCCCGGCCTGCCGCAAGCGGGGCATCCCCCCAAGCTACCCATTGACGGCAAAAACCCCCGCTATGAAAATAAGAACAATTCCCATTTGACTCAGCCAGTCCCTCCGGCCCAGCCAGAGTCGCCCGCTTCCCTTCTGCCCGGAGCCGCCCGTGGACCAGCCTGCCAACGCCGTCGCCGATCTCTACCGTGAGCACAACGGCTGGCTGCAAGGCTGGCTGCGGCGCAAGTTGGGCTGCAAGCACCAGGCGGCGGACTTCGCCCACGACACCTTCCTCAAGGTGCTCACCCGGCTGGAACGGCCAACCTTGCGCGAACCGCGCGCCTACCTCGTCACCATCGCCCACGGCCTGGTGGTAAACCACTGGCGGCGCCAGGAAGTGGAACGCGCCTACCTGGAAACCCTGGCCCTGCAGCCGGAAGCGCTGGCGCCCTCCGAGGAGGAACGCGCACTGCTGCTGGAAGCGCTGTACCAGCTGGACGCCCTGCTCCACCGCCTCAACCCCAAGGCCCGCCGTGCCTTCCTGCTCGCCCAGCTGGACGGCCTCGGCTACCGCGAGATTGCCGTGCAGCTGGAGGTCTCCGAACGCATGGTGAAGAAGTACATGGCGCAGGCCATGCTGCACTGCCTGCAAGCGGAGATCGCCCTGCCATGAGCGCACTGCATGCCCGCCGCCCCGCCAGCACGGCAGACGGCCAGATCGAGTTGCAGGTGCTGCAGCAAGCAGCGGAATGGTTTGCGTTGCTGCGCTCGCCCGGCGTCGCCGACACCGACTGGCGCGACTGGCAGCACTGGCGCGAGGCCGACAGCCGCCACCAGGCCGCCTGGGCGCGGGTGGAAGCCATCAGCGGCGCCTTCGAACGCCTGCCCGCCAGCGACAAGCCGAACGCCCGCCGCACGCTGGAGCGCGCCGCCGGCCGCCAGGCGCGCCGCCGCAGCGCGCTGAAGATGCTGGGCCTGCTGTGCGGCGCCGGCGTCGCCGGCTGGAGCGCCAGCCGCAGCGCGCCGTGGCTGGAATGGAATGCGGCCTACCGGACCGCCACCGGCGAAGTGCGCCAGATCGAACTGGCCGACGGCGGCCAGGTGTGGCTCAACACCGCCAGCGCGCTGGACGTGCGCTACACGCCCACGCTGCGGGCGCTGCGGCTGCACCGCGGCGAGATCCTGGTGCAGACGGCGAAGACCCCGCCGGACCGGGTGGAGCGCCCCTTCGTCGTAGACACCGCCGCCGGCCGCCTGCGTGCGCTGGGCACCCGCTTCAGCGTGCGCATGCTGGGCGACGCTGCGCAGGTCTCGGTATTCCAGGGCGCGGTGGAAATGTCCCCCGCCGGCGGCGCCCCCGCCACCGTGCTGCAGGCCGGCGAACAGCGCACGCTCCACGCTGCCGGCAGCGGCCCGGCGACGCCGGCAAGCACCGCCCGCCAGGCCTGGTCCCAGGGCCTGCTGCTGGCGGAGAACATGCGGCTGGGCGACTTCATCGCCGAGCTCGCCAACTACCGCCGCGGCTACCTCGACTGCGCGCCGGAGGTGGCCGACCTGCGGCTGGTGGGCGTCTACGAAGCCGCCGACACCGACCGCACCCTGGCCGCCCTGGCCGCCACCCTGCCGGTGCGCATCCACGCGCCGCTGCCGTGGTGGGTAAGAGTGGTGCCGCGCTGAAGAACCGCGAGGCGGGCAGGACGAAGCAGCCCGCTCCACCAGCCTCACAGGCTTTCCCCCAGAACGAAAAAGCCACTTCCCACCCCCCACAGCCGGACACGACACGACCGCTGGAGCACCACCTGTTTCCTCCCCTCTCCCGCAAGGGGAGAGGAAGTAACACCACCCAGCCCCGCAGCTCACTCACTGCACCCGATCAGCGCAAGCTTCCCTTCCCCTCCACCAAATTTCTCCACCCCGCAGGTTCCCTTTTCCCTGGTCTCGATTGGCTTACCGGATGAAAGCGGCTTCATCCGCCCACCTTCTCCACCAATCGACCGATCCGAAAGGCCCGCCATGCACGCTGCGACCGCCCCGTCCGCGCCCCGACACCACCGCGCCTCCACCTTGAAGCCCACGCTCATCGCCCGCGCCGTCTGCGCTGCCCTGCTCGGCCTGCCGCTGCTGATGGGTACCGGCGGCAGCCTGGCGCAATCCGCCGTCGTCGAGACCAGCCGCAGCTATGCCGTGCCCGCCGGGCCGCTGGCCGGCGCGCTGGTGAACCTGGCCGCCCAGGCCGGCATCCAGCTGTCGGTGGATGCCAGCCTCACCGCCGCGCTGCACAGCCCGGGCGTGCGGGGCACCCATACCGTGGATGCCGCGCTCGCCGCCGCCCTGGCGGGCACCGGGCTGGAGGCCATACGCCGCGGCGACAACGAATACACCCTGCGCAAGCTGCCGCCGCGCGCCGCCGGCGAGACCACGCTGGCGCCGGTCACCGTGGCCGCCACCGCCACCAATCCGGCGGTCACAGAGGACAGCGCCTCCTACACCACGCCGCAGATGGGCACCGCCACCAAGCTGGCGCTTGCCATGCGCGAGACGCCGCAGTCGGTCACCGTGGTCACCCGCCAGCGCATGGACGACTCCGCCGCGCTCACCCTCAGCGATGTGCTGCGCGGCACCCCCGGCCTCAACGTCAGCAACGCCGACGGGCCGGGGCGCACCTCCTTCGGCGCACGCGGCTTCGCCCTCGACAACGTGATGTACGACGGCCTGCCCTCGCGCTACCAGGGCTGGGTGGTAGGCACGGTGCCCAACATGGCGATGTACGACCGGGTGGAGGTGGTGCGCGGCGCCACCGGCCTGGTCACCGGCAGCGGCAACCCGTCGGCGGCGGTCAACGTGGTGCGCAAGCGCCCCACCGCCGACACCCGCCTCAGCCTCACCGCCCGCGCCGGCAGCTGGGACAACTACCAGGGCGAGGTGGACGCCTCCGGCCCGCTCAATGCCGCCGGCACCCTGCGCGGCCGCGTAGTCGGCAGCCTCCAGGAGGCGAACACCTTCCGCGACGGCGAGGAGTACCGCCACGGCCTGTTCTACGGCGTGGTGGAAGCCGATCTCGGCGAACGCACCACCCTCACCCTGGGCGCCTCCTACCAGGACGACTACACCAACCACTTCTGGGGCGGCCTGCCGCTGACGGCCGACGGCCGCCACATGAACCTGCCGCGCTCGGCCAACCCGAGCAACGACTGGGAACGCAAGAACCAGTATCTGAGCACCGTGTTCGGCGACCTGGTGCATCGCCTGGACAACGGCTGGACGCTGCGCCTGGCGGCCAGCCAGTCGTGGCAGGACGCGGTCTTCCTCGGCACCTACATCTACCGCGACGCCACCACCGACGTGCTCGGCCACAACGCCTGGCGCGGCGACTACGACGAGGACCAGGCCACCTACGACGCCTACGCCAGCGGCCCCTTCCAGCTGTTCGGCCGCCAGCACGAGCTCGCCTTCGGCACCAGCCGCCGGCAGGTGGACATGCGCACCCAGAACTACAGCGGCGGCGGCATCATCAGCGCCGGCATCGACCTGTGGAACTGGGACAACGGCAGCATCGCCGAACCCGACTTCGTGCCCACCACCACTTCCCGCAACGTCACCACCCAGGACGGCCTCTACCTCACCACCCGGCTCAACCTCGCCGACCCGCTCAAGCTCATCCTCGGCGCCCGGCTGGACTGGTATGACTACGACAACCGCAGCGGTAGCGGCGACTACAGCGTCACCCGCAACCTCACCCGCTACGGCGGCATCGTCTACGACCTCGACCACCAGCACTCGCTGTACGCCAGCTACACCGACATCTTCCAGCCGCAGACCAACAAGGGCGTGGACGGCAAGCTCCTCGAACCCGTCCAGGGCGAGAACTACGAGCTGGGCATCAAGGGCGAGTATTTCGGCGGCAGCCTCAACGCCAGCGCCGCGGTGTTCCAGATCGAGCAGAGCAACCGCGCCAAGCTGCTGGCCGACCAGGGCCCCTGCCCCAGCTACCCCGGCACCTCCTGCTACGAGGCCTCCGGCCTGGTCCGCAGCAAGGGCGTGGAACTGGAGATCCAGGGCGCCCTCTCGCCCGACTGGCAGGTCGCCGCCGGCTACACCTATGTCAGCGCCGAGTACGTGCGCGACGCCGACCAGAGCAACGAGGGCAAGAACTTCGCCACCGACAGCCCCCACAGCGTGTTCAAGCTCTCCACCCTCTACCGCTTCGGCGGCGCGCTGCAGGCCTGGCGCGTGGGCGGCAGCCTGTACCGGCAGAGCCGCATCTACAACGACGGCACCCTCCCCGACGGCACCGCCTTCCGCGTCCAGCAGAAGGGCTACACGCTGGCCGACCTGATGGTGGGCTACCGGGTGGACAAGCAGCTGGACCTGCAGCTGAACGTGAACAACCTGTTCGACCGCAAGTACTACAAGGCGGTGGGCTACGACACCCGCTGGGGCTCCACCGACACCTACGGCGACCCGCGCAGCTTCATGCTGACGGCACGGTACAGCTTCTTCTGATACCGGCCTGAGCCCTTTCCGGCACGCCCACCGGGGCGCGCCGCCCCGGCGGCCAGCGCGGCAGCGCCGGGCCGCCGCTTCATGGCAGACTCGCGCCTTCTCCTTCCGCGCGCCTTCATCCATGTTCCGCTACTGGTCCCTGCTCGCCGGCCTGCTCGGCGCCCTCGGCGTCGCCGTCGCCGCCTGGAGCTCCCACGGCCTGCCCCACTTCGTGCCCGCCGACCAACTCGCCGTCGCGCTGGAGCGCGCCCGCGCCGCCACCCTGCACCACATGCTGCACACCGTGGCGCTGCTGGGCGTGGCGCTGTGGGCCCGGCAGGGCGGCAACGCCCTGCTGCACCTCGCCGGCGCCCTCTTCGTCGCCGGCATCGCCGGCTTCTCCGGCGGCATCTACCTGCGCCTGGCCACCGGCATCGACAGCGGCCCGCTGGTGTACGTGGTGCCGGTGGGCGGCAGCTGCCTCATCCTCGGCTGGCTGGCGCTGGGTGTGGCCGGCTGGCTGCAGAAGCCGTCGCGCTGAAGCCGCCGGCGCTGCGGCGCACAGGAAGGTCCGGCGCAGCCCGCCGGATCTTTTCATTTCCGCGGCCAGCAAGGTATGGGCCGCGCGATTGCGGAAAAGAGCGGCCAGACCCGTCGCCTCCCGCAATTGACGACGACAGGGCCTGCATCACAGAATAAGAAGCATTCTCGATAGCAAGCCAGCCCCGCGGGGTAGCCAGCCAAGGGTTCAACCTTACCGAGCGCCCCCGTGTCCGCCCCTCCAGCCCATCCCGTCGCCGAGCTCTACGCCGATCACCATCGCTGGCTGCACGCCTGGCTGCGCCGCAAGCTGGGCTGCACCCACCACGCCGCCGACGTGGCGCACGACACCTTCCTGCGCCTGCTCAGTCGTGAGGACATGCCCGCCTTCCAGGAGCCGCGTGCCTATCTGACGCGCATTGCCCGCAACCTGATGGCTGACCACTGGCGCCGGCAGGAACTGGAGCGTGCCTACCTCGACGCCCTGGCCCTGCTGCCGGAGCCGGAATACCCCTCGCCGGAAAGCCGGCTGCTGATCGTCGACACCCTGCTGCGCATCGACCGCTGCCTTCACGGCTTGCCGGCCCTCACCCGGCGCATCTTCCTGCGCTCCCAGCTGGACGGCCTCATCTACGCAGACATCGCTGCCGAGCTCGGTGTGTCGCTGCCCACCGTCAAACGCCACATGAGCAAGGCCTTCCTCGCCTGCCTGAGCGTGGAATGATGTTCCGCAAACGCTCCACCACCATAGATCCGGCCATCCTCAAGGAAGCGGCCGACTGGTTGATGCACTTGCACGCCGGCAGCGCCGGCCCGGCGGAATGGCAGGCGGTGGAAGCCTGGCGCGCCCGCAGCCCCGCCCACGGCCTGGCCTGGCAGCGCGCCGAAGCCCTGCTGGGCGAACTGCGGCACCTGCCGGCCGGGCCCGCCCGCAGCGCCCTCGAACACCCCAGCCCGCGCCGCCGGCAACTGCTGCGCCTGGCCTGGATACCCGCGCTACCGGCTGGATGGCTGGCCTGGCGGCAGGTTTCAGTGGATGGCGATCGCTGGCAGAGCGCCACCGGCGAGCAGCGCCCGCTGACCTTGGCCGACGGCACCCGCCTGCTGCTCAACACCGCGACCGAGGTGGTCGTACGCTTCGACGCGCAAATGCGCCTGATCCGCCTGCTCACCGGCGAGATCCTCGTCACCAGCGCGCCGGATCCGCAGGCACGCCCGCTCATCGTCGTCACGGTCGACGGCGCGGCCCGCGCCCTCGGCACCCGCTTCTCGGTGCGCCGCAGCAGCGGGGAAGAAGGCAGCCGGGTCACCGTATTCGAAGGGGCGGTCGAGGTCGAAGCCGGCGGCCGGCGGCAACGGGTGAGCAGCGGCGAACGCCTCGCCTTCGGCACCCACGGCCCGGGCCTGCCGGAACCCAGCGAAGACGCGGTGGACGGCGCCTGGACGCAGGGCATGCTCATCGCCCGCAGCATGCGACTGGCCGACCTGCTCGCCGAGTTGGACCGCTACCGCCCCGGCATCCTGCGCTGTGACCCGGCAGTGGCCGAGCTGCGGGTTTCCGGCAGCTTCCCCCTGTTGGAACCGGAGCGCAGCCTGGATCTGCTGGCCGCCAGCTTCCCGCTGCGGGTGCGTTACCGCAGCCGCTACTGGGCCACCGTGGAAGCGGCTTGATACCTTTTTCCGTTTCGTCCGTCGTGTGGGATGAACTCCCCTGAAACACGCCGCGAAAGGAAAAACCGTGCCGCTCAAGCCCTTCCCCCGCCGCAGCC
>NZ_WUEI01000079.1 GCF_012911025.1 Azoarcus sp. TTM-91
CTGTAGGGCAGAGGGCGGCGGGGCGGAGGGCGAGGGGAAATGTGACACAATCCCGGCCTTGTCTGCTTCACGCGGATGCATCTGAAAGGCTGGAGAATTATGGCACAGGACCAGAATCACCTGATATGGCTGGACATGGAAATGACCGGCCTGGAACCGGAGCGCGAGCGCATCATCGAGATCGCGATCATCATCACCGACAGCCAGTTGAACGAGGTTGCGGTCGCGCCGGTGATCACCGTGCATCAGCCGGACAGTGTGCTGGACGCGATGGATGACTGGAACAAGAACACCCACGGCAAGTCTGGCCTGATTGACCGGGTGAAGGCTTCCACCGTGTCGGAAGCGGAAGCCGAGGCGCGCATGCTGGCTTTCCTGCAGGAGTGGGTGCCGCAGCGGGCGTCGCCGATGTGCGGCAACTCCATCGGCCAGGATCGCCGCTTCCTTGCCCGCTACATGCCCACCCTCGAGGGCTGGTTCCATTACCGCAACCTGGATGTTTCGACGCTGAAGGAGTTGGCCCGGCGCTGGAGGCCGGAGGTGGCCAAGGGTGTGGTCAAACAGGGCAAGCACGAAGCGCTGGCGGACATCCAGGAGTCCATCGCCGAGCTGCGCTATTACCGTGACAACTTCCTGCGGTTGGACTGAAGTCCGCAGAGGAACAGGGCCTTTCGGGGCCCTGTTCCTCATCGGGGCTCAGCAGCCCTTGCGCAATGCTTCGGCGGCCTGCACCAGCGCTGCGGTAGAGCCGTCTTGCGCCCCGCTGGCCCCTTGCGCCAGGGCGCGGGCCATTTCCTTGCCGAGCTCGACGCCGTACTGGTCGAAGCTGTTGATGCCCCAGATCCAGCCCTGCACGAATACCTTGTGCTCATACAGCGCCAGCAGCCCGCCGAGGTGGAAGGCATCCAGGCGCGGCATTAGCAGCGTGGTGCTGGGCTGGTTGCCGGGGCTGACCAGGTGGGGCGCCAGGCGATCCACTTCTGCTGGGGGCAATCCCTTGGCCTCGAGCGCGGCGCGTGCGCCAGCGAGGTCGCGGCCATTCATCAGCGCAGCGCTCTGGGCAAAGGCGTTGTCGATGAGCGCACGCTGCCGCGGTTCGTTTGCACCGACCGGCACGATGAAGTCCATCGGGATGCGGCGGGTGCCTTGGTAGAACAACTGGTGGAAGGCGTGCTGGCCGACGGTGCCGACGCCGCCCCAGACCACCGGGGAGGTCGGCACGGTACTGGTCGAACCGTCGCGCAGTGCGCGCTTGCCGTTACTCTCCATCTCAAGCTGCTGCAACCAGGCGGCGAAGTTGCGCAGGCCGTGGGCATAAGGCAGCACGGCCAGGGTTTCCATGCCGAGGAAGTCGGTATTCCACAGGCCGACCAGTCCCATGAGTACCGGCAGGTTGTCGGCGAAGGCGGTGTCGCGGAAGTGTTCGTCCATTGCCCGGGCACCGTCCAGCAGGGCGTCGAAGCGTGTTTCGCCGATGGCGACCAGGAGGGGAAGGCCGATGGCCGACCACACCGAGTAACGCCCGCCGACCCATTCCGGCAGGGCGAAAACGCGGTCCTGTGCCACGCCGAAGGCGGCCGCGGCGGTGGTGGCATTGCTGACGGCGGCGAAGTGGGCAGACAATCCCTCTCCCTCGCCCAGCGCAGCGGCCAGCCAGGCACGGGCGGCGCTTGCGTTGGCCAGCGTCTCGGCAGTGGAGAAGCTCTTGGACGAAATCACGAAGAGAGTGCTGGCCGGCTCGGCCCGCAGCAGCGCTTCGTCCAGTTCCCGCGGATCGATGTTGGCGACGAACTCCACTTCCACCGGCGCGTCTGGCTCACGCAGGGCCTCGAAGACCATGCGCGGGCCGAGGTCTGAGCCGCCGATGCCCAGGTTGATCACCCGGGTGATGGGTCTGCCGGTTGCGCCGTGTATTTCGCCCGCGCGCAAGGCGGCGGCGAAGCGGCGCACCGGTGCGCTGTCCAGCGCGGCATTCGGCGGCGGCGGGCAGCTGCCGCGCAAGGCCATATGCAGCGCAGGCCGGCCTTCGGTGAAGTTCGCCTGCTCGGCGGCAAAGAGGGCGTTGATGCCGCGCTTCAATTCCGACTGTTCGGCCAGGGCCAGGAGTGCTTCCAGCGCCGCCGCGTCCAGTCGTTGTTTGGAGAAATCGGCGAGGAGGTCGCCGTGTTTCCGGGACAGCGAGCGGAAGCGCCCGGGGTCGGACGCGAAGGCGTCGCGCAAGGAAAGGGAAGTGAGCCGCTGGGCGTGAGCTTCCAGGGCCTGCCAGGTGGAGCGCTGCTGGGGGGGAAGGAAGTTTTCGGTCATCACGATGGGTTGAGCTGATAGAGACGGAGCACTTCGAGCTGTTTGCCGCCGCCGCGGCGGTATTCCCAGATGTTCTTCCACTCGCTGGACGGCGAAGGGGCGTTCAGGCGCCGGTCATCATAGACCAGCAGCAGGCCGCAAGGCGTCGTGCCGCCGTGGGCTTCTATGGTGCGGATGTCGGCGTAATAGTGCAGCGAGCTGCGTACTGCGTCCGGCAGGCCGGTGGTCGCGATGCAGTCGGCCGGCTGAGCGGCTACCGCGCTGGCGAGCGAATGCACCATGGGGCGATAGCTGCGGCCGTGATCGAACCAGGGCATCAGCAGCAGCACGGCCAGGCACCACAGCATGGTCATGCCCATCGCCCAGTTGGCCGGGCCACGGCTGGTGGAGCGCGGCAGGCGCCAGACGAGCAGCAGCCAGGCCAGGCACAGAAGGATGCCGCCGAAGGCCTGCGTCAGACCACCCTCGAAGCTGAAGCTGGGCGTCACCCGCGCAATATGCCGCGCCAGGCCGGGCGGCCAGGCGAAGGCCTGCGCCGTCCAGGCGATCCACACCAGCAGGGCGAACACCGCGAAGCTCATCAGCGCGAACCAGTCGAAAGCGTTCGCTGCGCCCCGGCGCAGGCTGGGCACACCGCCAGCGGCGAGCAGGGCGATGGGCGGAATCAGCGGCAGGGCGAGCGGTGGCGAAACGTCGCCGTTCACGATCAACCAGGCCAGGCCGATCAGGCCGGAACCCAGCGGTAGCAGCCAGGGAAGGGCGCAGAGCTGGCGGCGGCCGCGCCACAAGCCCCACAGGGCCAGGGGCCACAGCGGCCACACGAACCAGCCGAGCAGTTCGAACAGGCGCGGCAGCGTGCCGGCTTCCAGCAGTTGGCTGCCGAAGGGGCTCCACTCCTCGCTCACCCACAGTGAGAGCAGTTCTGGCGCGCTCAGATGCAGGGCGAGCGGCCACAGGGCACCCAGACCCAGCGCGAGGCACAGCCCCACCAGGAGCCCGCCGCTGCCATGAGGCGTGCGGCAGTCGGGGCTGGCGATCATCAGCAGCGGGAAAAGCGGCAGCGTAAGGAAGGCGCCGGCCGGGCCGCCGGCGAGGAAGGCGAGCGCGCTGCCGACGCCTGCCTGCAGTCCGCCTATCAGAGGCTGGGCGGGCACCCGGGCAAGGCCGGCCAGTGTCAGTGCCACCATGGCGACCAGCGCGATCAGGGGTTGGGTTTCATGAGCGTGCAGCACCAGGCCGAGTGTGCCCAGCGTCAGCAGCGCGGCAGGGGTGCGCGCGGGCCGCCCATAAAGACGCTCGGCGCCGCGGGCGATGGAGTAGATCGCCAGCGCGGTGAACAGGGCGCTGGCCAGCCGGGCGCCGTCATGGAAGGGGAGGACTGGGCCGAGCAGGTAAGCGAGTACGGCCGCTGTCCAGTAATACAGCGGCGGAAAATCGGCGAAGGGCTCGCCCGCGATCAGCGGGAACAGCCAGCCTTCGCCACGCAGCATGCTGTAGACGGGACCGAAGTGGCGGGCATCGTCGCCGCGCCACGGATCGTGGCCGCTGAGGCCGACCAGCAGGTAGAGGCCGACCAGCAGGGTGAGGCCGAGCGTACCGTAGAGCCGTTTATGGAATCTGGAAGAGGGAGGTGAATCGCTGATCATGCGCTTGCTGAGCGGAGCCGTTCCGTTGTTGTCTTTTGTTGTTGCTGGGCGCTTCCCGGAGGGCGATTGTATCGGGCGCAGCCGTTCGATCCGATGCGCGAGTGCAACAAAGCTTGCCGTACGAATGCGTAGAAATGAAAAAAGGCAGCCTAAGCTGCCTTTTTGCAATGCGCCAGAGCGACTTAGCCGCGCTGTACGTTGCCGTACTTCTGGCGGAAGCGCTCGACGCGGCCCGCGGTGTCAACGATCTTCTGCTTGCCGGTGTAGAACGGGTGGCAGGCAGCGCAGACTTCCACGTGCAGCTGGGGCTTGCCCAGGGTGGAGCGGGTAACGAAAACGTTGCCGCAGGAGCAGGTGACGTTTACTTCGTCGTACTTGGGATGGACATCCGCTTTCATATTCAGTCCTTTGATACACGCGGGCGGTGAATGTGGCCGCCCTGAGGGTGGAAAACGTTGGATTATCTGCCTGTGCGTCAAATATGGCAAGGGCGCGGACTGGGGTCGACTACAATGCGCCCCTTTTCCGCTTGCGTGTTTTCGAGGGGGTCAGGTGCGTTTGCTGCTCGCGCCCATGGAAGGTCTGCTGGATGAGGTGCTGCGTGGGGTGCTCACGCGGGTGCCGGCTTATGACTGTGCGGTCACCGAGTTCGTGCGGGTGTCCGGCAGCCTGTTGCCGGACCGCTTTTTCCGCCGCATCGCTCCCGAACTGGGCGCCGGTAGCAAGACCGCGGCCGGTACGCCGGTGCGGGTGCAGTTGCTGGGTTCCGATCCTGACTACCTGGCGATCAACGCGCTGCGTCTTTCGCGGCTCGGGCCGGCGGCGATCGACCTTAACTTCGGCTGCCCGGCACCGACCGTGAATCGCCATCGTGGCGGCGCGGTGCTGCTGGACGAGCCGGAGCTGCTGTACCGCATCGCCTGCTCCGTACGCCAGGCGCTGCCGCCCGAACTGGCGCTGACGGCCAAGATGCGCCTGGGTGTGAACGACACCGGCAAGGCCCTGGATTGCGCCCGCGCGCTGGCCGACGGCGGCGTGGCGGAACTGGTCGTTCATGCCAGGACGAAGGCCGATGGCTATCGCCCGCCGGCACATTGGGAATGGATAGGCCGCATCGCCGACGTGGTGGCGGTGCCGGTGTGCGCCAATGGCGAGGTCTGGACGGTAGCGGACTGGGCGCGCTGCCGCGCCGTCTCCGGGGTCGAGGACGTGATGCTGGGCCGCGGTGCGGTGGCCGATCCCTTCCTCGCCGCCCGCATACGCCGGGGCGAGCAGGATGATCCGGACCCTGCAACCCGCGCGGAGGAATGGGGGCAGTTGCTGGACCTGCTGGTGGAGTTCCACCAGCACGTGAACGCCAAGCTGGACGGCCGGCATGCAGCCGGCAGGCTCAAGCAATGGCTCAACTTCCTGCGCCGCACTTATCCGCAGGCCGAGGCGCTCTACCAGGCGCTGCGGCCGCTGAAGACCATGGCCGAGATTGATCCCATGCTGCGCGAGCACGGTGTTGCCCTGGTGCTGCCGCGGGCCGCCGCCTGATTCCCGAGGCCTTGTTTTGAGCTACGCCAATTCCCGTATTCCCTCCAGCGCCCAGCAAGGCATGCACGAGAGTTTGCTCAAGCGGCTGGAGAAGCACCGCCGCGAACCCTTCCGCAAACCCTATGCCGACTACAACCGCGAGGCGCTTGCCGCCGCGCTGGCCGGTTGGGACCGCCGGGCGCCCTTGATCCTGGACGCCGGCTGCGGCGTCGGCCACAGCACCATCCAGCTCGCGCGCGCCTACCCGGACCACTGGGTGATGGGGGTAGACCAGTCCGAAGACCGGCTCACCCGGCGCAAACCCTATCCGCAAGCGCTGATGCCGAAGAACCTGGTGTTCGTGCGCGCCGACCTGGTGGATTTCTGGCGTCTGCTCGGCGACGAGGGCCTGAAGCTCGCCCGCCACTACATCCTTTATCCCAACCCCTGGCCCAAGATCGGCCACCTCGGCCGGCGCTGGCATGCGCATCCGGTGTTCCCGCATCTGCTGCCGCTGGGCGGCGTGCTGGAGTGCCGCACGAACTGGCAGGTGTATGCCGAGGAGTTCGCCTGCGCGTTGGGCTTGTTGACAGAGCGGGAGATGGGCTGGGAGGCCTTCGAGGCGCCTGTGCCGCTCACCCCGTTCGAACGAAAGTACCGTGATTCCGGCCAGACCCTGTTCCGCATCGTCACCGACCTGGGTGCGGGCCTGGCCCTCAGTTCTGGAGAAAGCAAATGAGCACCGACAACCCGCATGCGATGAGCGACGAGGATTTCGAAGCGCTGGAGGAAATCCTCAGCTCCGACATCGTCCCCGAGGACTGCATGGACCTCGAAATGCTGGATGGCTTCCTCGCCGGCGTGTTGATCTCGCCCCAGCCGGTGCCGGTGGAACGCTGGCTGCCGGTGGTGTGGTCGGCGCATGAGGATGGCGTCTCCTTCGGTTCCGGCAGCGGCGTGCAGCGTGCCATCCGCCTGGTGCTGTCCTACTACAACGAGATGGTGGGCAGCTTCGGCGAAGAGGATCTGTGGGAGCCGTTCTGCTTCGCCATCGCCGAAGGCGATCCGCTGAAGCTCGGCGAGGAGTGGATCGAGGGCTTCACCCAGGGCCTGGAGCTATGGCCGGGCAACTGGGAAACGCTGGTGCCCGAGCAGGAAGTCGAAGCCGTGCGCAACCTGATCGACGAGATGCTGGCGCCGTGGGCGGAAGAGAAGGCGGGTGAAGCCAAGGACGAAACCCGTCTGGGCTGGCTGGAAGTGACTGGCGAAGGCGTGCTGGACATCTTCGACTGCTGGCGTGCAGTCGGCCTGCCGGCGCCGCAGCAGGTGGCGGTGGAAGTGCCTGCCGCGCCAAAGGCTGCGGGCCCGGGGCGCAATGAAGCCTGCCCTTGCGGCAGTGGCAAAAAGTACAAGAAGTGCTGTGGCGCGACCTGAGCACCAGGCGGGAGCAAGGCGGATGAGCCTGGATCACTGCACCCGCTGCGGAGCTTGTTGCGCCGCCTTCCGGGTGGATTTCCATCCCTCGGAGCTGGCGAGCGCTTGCGAGGGCGGCGTGCCGGATGAACTGGCCCTGCCGCTGACCGCCAGCCTGGTGCGCATGCGTGGCACCGATGACGGGCCGCCGCGCTGCGCCGCCTTGGAGGGGACAATAGGCGTCGAGGTGAGCTGTTCGATTTACAGCCGGCGGCCCTCGCCCTGTCGGGACTTCGCGCCGTACGCTGCACTTGGCATCGGCGAGGACGGTTGCGACCGCGCTCGCCGCCGCCACGGCATGGCGCCCCTGGGCTGAAGCCGCGCCGTATCGGGGAGAAGGCTAAAAGTCCTGGAGTTGTATTTCAAGCAATTGATTTTGCTGGAAATGGCCGCTTGTCAAGGCAACGGAAACGCTAGAATCCGCGGCGCCCGGCTCGGGGCTCGTCGCATGGTACAGACGGGGACAGGGCGGGTGTGCCGCCTCCGTCGCGAGCGGCGCTTTTCGCCAGCTTGTGCGCGCGGTGACCATGGACGCCTTCAACCCCTGTCTGGATTGCGGCATGTGCTGTATCCACTTCCGTGTTTCTTTCTATTGGGGCGAGGGCGACGATGCCCCCGGCGGTTTCGTGCCGGCGGGCATGACCGAGCCGCTCACACCCCACCTGCGCTGCATGAAGGGTAGCAACCAGGTACCCCGCCGCTGTTCTGCGCTGGGGGGCGAGGTGGGCAAGCAGGTGTTCTGTACGATCTACGAGAACCGGCCGACGCCTTGCAGGGAGTTCCCCAGCCATTTCGACGATGGAACGCCCAATCCCAAATGCGATGAATTGCGCGCCACTATCGGTCTGCCGCCCTTGCCGCATCTGTCGGTGATGCCGCACGCGGCCTGAGGGCCTTGGTGGCCGCCTCAGCGCGGCAGGCCGACGCCGCGCAGTACCGCGAAGGGGCCCGCAGCCCGGAGTTCGTCGATCTGCTCACGCCGGCGCACGAAGAGCGAGCCAGAGTAGCCCAGCGCGTTCACCGAAATGTCCCGCCACCTCTCCGCGCTGCGGGGGATCAGCAGCAGCCACTCATGGGTGAGCAGCAGGTTGTAGGGCGCCATCGTATCCACCGCGCAGGAAAGCCCCATCAATCCGCAGGCCTGGACATAGCATTGGCGCAGCGTGTGGCCGGCATCTCCCGCCTGCCAGGCCGAGGGCGGAAGGCGAACGAAGCAGTGCGTCCAGTCGAACACGCTGGCCGTGCCGCTTTCGCCGGGCCGGCATTGCGGCAAGTGGGGAGCGAAGGCGTCCAGCCCGGCGGGTGCCGGCACCCATTGCAGGTGCTTGTGCGCCTGACTGGCGCCGGCCTCGGTGCCGCCATTGTAGAAACCCAGGCCGCCCAAGGGGCCCTGCACCTGTGCCAGCGCGCCGAAGTCTGCAGCGGTGAGTGGCGCTGTCTGCGCTTCGAAGGCGCGGGTGACGATGAGCAGGTGGTTGGCGATCACCGGGTATTTGTTCAGCACCGCCAGATGGCGCTCGCCGAGGGCGGCTGCAGTCAGCTCCGGCTCCGGCGGCAGGAAGGGGTTGAAGCCGGGGTCGCGCTTGCTCACCGCGGCGACGCGGGCGGCGTCCTTGCGGGCGAGGGAGGAAACCCAGCGCACCGAGAAGCGGATGCCGGCTTCCTCCACCGTGGTCTGCTCGGTGCGTATCGGTTGCAGGGCGCCGCTTTGCAGCGCCTTGTCGGTGCAGTGGGCTAGCAGGCGGGCGAGGTCGGAGTCAGGCTGGAGCTGGCTGGTCATCTTGGCTTCCCGCGGGAGACAATGCGCAATTCTGACATGAGGGATGGCGGTGTCCGCATCGACGTCCCGGCTGGAGCGACAAATGCCGATTTCCTTCGCCGTCCGTGGCGACTACATCCAGTTGGATCAACTTCTCAAGGCCGCGAATCTGGTGGATTCCGGCGGGGCTGCCCATGCCGCCGTCGAAGCCGGGCAGGTGAAGGTGGACGGCAAGGTGGAGACGCGCAAGCGGGCCAAGCTGCGGCCCGGCCAGCGCGTGTCCTTCGGCGGCAACGAAATCCGCTTGTCCGCCGAAGCGTCCTGAGCCTGGTTCAGGCGGCGAGGCCTTCCTGCTGCAGGGCGGCCTGCACCGCCGGGCGGGCGCCTACCCGCTGCTGGAAAGCGACCAGCGCGGGCCAGGGCGAGAGGTCGAAGCCGACCTTGGGGCCCCAGCTCATCACGGTGAAGAGGTAGGCATCGGCGACGCTGAAGCGCTCGCCCAGCAGGTAGTCGTGACTTTTCAGGTGGGCGGCGACGTAGGTGAAGCGGCGCTTGAGGTTGGCGATGGCCACTTCACGCCATTCTTCCGACTGGGCGCGGAACAGCGGGCTGAAGGACTTGTGCAGCTCGGTGCCGATGAAGTTCAGCCACTCGTGCAGGCGGCTGCGTTCGCGGGTGCCCCAGGCCGGCGCCAGCTGGCTGTCGGGGCGCAGATCCGCCAGGTACTGGACGATGGCCGGGCCCTCGGTCAGCACTTCGCCGTCGTCCAGCAGCAGCGCCGGCACATAGCCCTTGGGGTTGATGGCGTTGAAGTCTTCGCCGTGCTCGGTGAGCTTGCTCTTCAGGTCCACCCGCACCAGTTCGGCGTCCAGCCCGGCTTCGAGCAGGACGATGTGCGGGGAGAGGTTGCAGGCGCCGGGGCTGTAATAGAGCTTCACGTTTTTTGTTCTCCTGGTTTTGATGCGTTTGCGTGCGGCTTGCGCCGGCGGGAAAGGTACTCCCAGACGAGCCCGCCCGGCAGGTCCTCGCCGGTGAGCACGTAATTGAGGGCGTGCTCGTTGGCCAGCGTCAGCGCCAGTTCGGTGCGGGCGCCGCCGCGGCCGACCAGCAGCAGTTCGTCGCCGGGCTGCAGGACCAGATCGGACGCGGGGATGAGCCTGGGCTCGTCGTCGTCGCGGCGCAGGTAGAGCACCTCGCAGGCGAGCGCCTCGTAGCGGTTGCCCGGAGAGCACAGCAGCGTGCCCAGGGTGATGCGCTCGCCGCGCATCAGCCGGCGGTACAGCGCTGGCGCGCGAACGAGGTTGATGCGCTCGCTCCATACCCGCGGCACTTCCCAGCCGAAGCGGCGCGTCATCCGCTCCAGTACCCAGGCGCACCATTCCTCGTCGCGGCGGCGGATTTCGGCGAGGAAGGGGGCCAGCAGCGGGGTGCCGAGAATGGCCAGGCATTCATTGGCGACGATCTCGCTCGGCACCACGGTGATGTCGGACTCGAAGGCGTCGAACAGGGCGTGGTTGGTGTAGTGGTTCTGCCGCAGCACCACGAAGAGCTTGGGATTGAGGGCGCGGGCGGTGACGGCGATGGAGAGGTTGTCCACATCGCTGCCGGTGCCGGCGACGATGCCCACCGCGTCGCCGACGCCGGCCTGCCGCAAGGCGTCCGCGGCGGTGCCCTCGCCCTGTACCCAGGTGTGTTCCGGGTCTTGCTGGGGCGAGCGGTCGATGATGGTGAGCGGCACCGCCTGTGACTTCATCGCATCTACCATCACCCGGCCGAAGCGGCCGTGGCCGCAGATGATCCAGCGGCCGCGCGGCGGATTGCGGTGATGGACGATGGTGGTGCCCGGCTGGCCGGTGAGCCAGGCGAGCAGGTGCCAGGCCGCCGGCGAATGCAGCGCCAGCGTGAGGTATTCGCCGAATTTCTCGAAGGGATTGATGATGTGGCGGGTGCCGAAGGAGGCCATGTTGGCGGCCACCTCGGCGGTTTCGGCGCGGCACAGCGCCGGCAGGTGCGGCGCCAGCAGGCGGGCGGCGATGGCGATGGCGAGGTTGGCGTTGTCGTCGTTGGTCAGCGCCATCACGCCGACGCAGCTGCGGTGAGTGAGGCCGGCGAACTCCAGGGTTTCCGGGTTGCGGGCGTCGGCGGTGAGGGCGGGCACGTCGGCGGCGTAAGTGTGGAGGTCGATCTCGCCAACCTTGCTTTCGTCCAGTTCGATGACCACCGCGCGGTAGCCGAGGCGGTCCAGCGCGCGGCAGATCAGCCGGCCGGTCTCGCCATAGCCGCAGACGAGGTAGAAGGGCTCGCGCAGCCGCCGCACCGCGCGCACGAAGCGCTGCATCTGGATGGCCTGCTGCAGGTTGCGGTCGCCCAGCAGTGCGAACACCGTGCCCAGGGTGTAGGCCCAGCCGATCACCGACAGATAGATGCAGAACATCACCCACAGCCGCTGCTGCTCGGAGAAGGCATGGGGAATTTCGCCGAAGCCGATGGTGGTGGCGGTGTAGCTGATGAAGTAGAAGGCGTGGAAGAAGCTGAGCCGGGTGGGCTGGCCGTCGGCATCCACGCCGGGGATCAGCGTCAGCCCGAAGACGGACACCGCGATAATGACGATGAGCACGATCAGCGGCGCCCGCAGGCGGCGCATGATCAGGAAGAAGATGCTGTGGTGCCGCGGCAGCGGGGCGAGCGCGCGGGCGAGCTTCACGGCGGCCGGGCTCAGCGGCGCTGCATGATGGTTTCGGCGATCAGGATGATCACCGAGACGACGTTGGCGAAGAGGGCGCCGCCGGACAGCGAGACCACCCGCGCGGTCATCTCCGGCGTCATGCCGCTGCCGGTGACGTGGGCGGCGTAGCCCCAGGTGAGGGCGGCGGCGATGAGCTGCAGGTCGGCCACCAGGCTGGTGGCGAGGTGCACCGCGCCGATCTGGGTGCGGTCGCCGAACTTGAGCACGGTGGCGATCAGGCTGACGACCAGCGCGGCGAACAGTTCATAGACGTCGTGATGGGCCGGGTCGCCGATGTCGCCGACGAAGAAACCGAAGTTCAGCGTCGCCGCCAGCACGATGAAGAAGCCGAAGATCACCTTCTCGAGGTTCATGTCGCCGTGCCCGTATGTGGTGTGGGTGGGATAAGGCCGGATGGGTGAAGCCGACGGATTATAGGCAGAGAGCGTTCCTCTCCGGAGCGCGGCGCGGCGTCATTCCAGCATGTCGCCGTCCACATAGAACCAGCCTTCTTCCTCGCGCACGAAGCGGCTGTTCTCATGCAGCCGGTGGGCGCGGCCGCCGACGCGGTAGCGGGCGAGGAATTCCACCTCGGCGCGGTCAGGGGCGGTGTCGCGGTGGCTGATGATGCGCAGGCCTATCCACTTCGCTGGCGCGCCGTCATCCAGTTCAAGCGTCGCCGGCCGGGTGGTGGCGTGCCAGGTGGCCAGCAGGTAGCCGGTGTTGCGCTGGGCGTAGGCGGTGTAGCGGGAGCGCATCAGGCGCTCGGCGGTGGGCGCGGGCTGGGCGCCGGCGATCAGCGGGCCGCAGCAGGCGGACAGCGGCTGGCCGGATTCGCAGGGGCAGGGGAGGGATTTCATCGAGTCGTTTGCGTGGGCGGAAAGGAAACGGGGAAAGCCGCGGTGGCCTTCCCCGGATTGTCGCCCAGGCGGAGGGCGGTGCGCCAAACGGATGTCTGGCGCCGCGGCCGGCATGCAATCAATGCGACTGCGCCAGGATCTCCCGCAGCACATAGGGCAGGATGCCGCCGTGCTTGTAGTACTCGACCTCAATGGGCGTGTCGATGCGGCACAGCAGGCTCACTTCCTGGTGGCTGCCGTCGGTGCGATGAATGACGAGCGTAAGGTCCTGCTGCGGCCTCAGCTCCTCGGTGACGCCCAGGATGTCGAAGCGCTCGTCGCCCTTCAGGCCCAGCGACTGCCAGCTGTCGTCGCCCTTGAACTGCAGCGGCAGCACGCCCATGCCGACCAGGTTGGAGCGGTGGATGCGCTCGAAGCTGCGCGCCACCACCGCCTTCACGCCAAGCAGCGCGGTGCCCTTGGCTGCCCAGTCGCGGGAGGAGCCGGTGCCGTACTCCTCGCCAGCGAAGACGATGCTGGGCGTGCCGGCAGCGATGTGGGCGCTGGCCGCCTCGAACACCGTGGTCTGCTGGCCCTCCAGCAGGGTGTAGCCGCCTTCCACCCGGCTGCCATCCGCCTTGGCCGGCAGCATCAGGTTCTTCACCCGCACGTTGGCGAAGGTGCCGCGCACCATGATGTCGTGGTTGCCGCGGCGGGAGCCGTAGGAGTTGAAGGCGGCACGCTCGACGCCATGCGACTTCAGCCACTTGCCGGCCGGCGTGCCTTCGCCGAAGGAGCCGGCGGGGGAGATGTGGTCGGTGGTCACCGAGTCGCCCAGCAGCAGCAGGGTGACGGCGCCATGAATGTCGCTCACCGCGGAGGGCGTCATCGAGAAGCCGTCGAAGAAGGGCGGCCGGGCGATGTAGGTGGAGGCCGGCCAGTCATAGACCTGGCCGGTGGGCGCCGAGATGGCGTTCCACAGGTCGTGGTCGCGGGTGAAGTCGGCATAGCGCGCGCGGTAGGTGGCCGGGTCCAGCGCGAAGGGCAGAATCTCCGCGATCTCCTCCGAACTGGGCCACAGCTCGCGCAGGAACACCGGCTTGCCATCGCTGCCCTTGCCCAGCGGCTCCTTGCTCAGATCCACATTGGCCTTGCCGGCGATGGCGTAGGCGACCACCAGCGGTGGCGAGGCGAGGAAGTTGGCGCGGATGTTGGGGTGGATGCGGGCCTCGAAATTGCGGTTGCCCGACAGCACCGCCGCGGCGATGACGTCGTTCTCGGTGATCGCAGCGTTCAGCTCCGGTGCGAGATCGCCGGCGTTGCCGATGCAGGTGGTACAGCCATAGCCGGCGAGGGCGAAGCCCAACTGCGCCAGCGGTTCCAGCAGGCCGGCCTTCTCCAGGTAATCGGTGACCACCCGCGAACCCGGCGCGAGCGAGGTCTTGATGTGCGGCTTCACCCGCAGCCCGCGCGCCACCGCCTTCTTCGCCAGCAGTCCAGCGGCGATCAGCACCGCCGGGTTGCTGGTGTTGGTGCAGGAGGTGATGGCGGCGATGAGCACGTCACCGTGGCCGAGGTCGACATCCTTCAGCGCGGTGGCGTGGCGTTGCTCCAGATCGACGGCCGGCTTGCCGAAGCCGTTGTCGGCCACCGGCGCGGAGAAGAGGTGGGAGAAGGCGTCCTTCATCGCCGGCAGTTCGATGCGGTCCTGCGGCCGCTTGGGGCCGGCCAGCGAGGGCACGATGCCGGCGAGGTCCAGCGTCAGCGTGCGGGTGTAGTCGATCTCGCCGGCGCGCGGCACGCCGAACATCTGCTGGGCGCGGAAATAGGCTTCCAGCAGTTCGCATTCCTCGTCGCTGCGGCCGGTGCCACGCATGTAGGCAACGGTTTTCTCGTCCACCGGGAAGAAGCCCATGGTGGCGCCGTACTCCGGCGCCATGTTGGCGATGGTGGCGCGGTCGGTGACCGACAGGCTGGCGGTGCCCTCGCCGAAGAACTCTACGAACTTGCCCACCACCTTCTCCCTGCGCAGCATCTCGGTGATTGTCAGCACCAGGTCGGTGGCGGTGGCGCCTTCGGGCAGCTTGCCGCGCAGTTCCACGCCGATGACGTCCGGCGTGAGGAAGTACACCGGCTGGCCCAGCATGCCGGCCTCGGCCTCGATGCCGCCCACGCCCCAGCCGACCACGCCGACGCCGTTGATCATCGTGGTGTGGGAGTCGGTGCCGACCAGGGTGTCCGGGTAGTAGAGGTCGCCGTCATGGCGTACGCCGCGGAACAGGTACTCCAGGTTCACCTGATGCACGATGCCGATGCCCGGCGGCACCACGCCGAAGGTGTCGAAGGCCTGCATGCCCCACTTCATGAACTGGTAGCGCTCGCGGTTGCGCTCGAACTCCAGCTCCATGTTCTGCCGCAGCGCCAGCGGGCTGCCGTAGTGGTCCACCTGTACCGAGTGGTCCACTACCAGATCCACCGGCACCAGCGGTTCGATGAGCTTGGGCGGGCGTCCCTGGTCGGCGGCGACGTTGCGCATTGCCGCAAGATCGGCCAGCAGCGGCACGCCGGTAAAATCCTGCAACACCACGCGGGCGACGATGAAGGGGATCTCGGCGGTACGCGGCGCATTCGCCTGCCAGTTCGCCAACTCGCGCACATGGGTCTCGGTGACCTTCTTGCCGTCGCAATGGCGCAGTACCGCCTCCAGCACCAGCCGGATGGATACCGGCAGACGGGACACCGGACCGACGCCGGCGGCTTCGAGCGCCGGCAGCGAGTAGTAGCTTCCGCCTTTGCCGCCGGGGCTGGAGAAAGATTTGAGGGTGTCGAACAGCGTGTGGGGCATGGCTTCTTCTCCTCGATATTGTCGCCCTGTGCGGCTGGCCGTTCCGGCCGGACAGGCGGACCGAAAAACATCAATCCGACTCCTTTCATAGCCGGATGTTCCTCCTCGCGCACCTGTCGCCATCCCTTGTGCAGGAGTAGAATCCGCGACCCGGAGCGCGTTGCCCGGTGCATTGTGCATTGCACCGCCCCGCGAGTCTTATAAAAGACATATAATCCGTTTCGCGCCGAACGGGCGAAACCCGCTCGGAACCCCTGCCAACGTCACGAATATGGAAGGACGTCGCCGTGCTTGAAGCCTACCGTGCCCATGTTGCCGAGCGTGCTGCCCTCGGCATTCCGCCGCTGCCCCTGAACAAGCAGCAGACCGTCGAACTGGTCCAACTCCTGCAAAGCCCGCCGTCCGGTGAAGAGGCTTTCCTGGTCGACCTGCTGACTCATCGCGTGCCGGCCGGTGTGGACGACGCGGCCAAGGTCAAGGCGGAGTTCCTCGCCAAGGTCGCCAAGGGCGAGACGGCCTGTGGGCTGGTTTCCCGCGCCAAGGCCACCGAGCTGCTGGGAACCATGCTGGGGGGCTTCAACATCAAGCCGCTGATCGACCTGCTGGCGGATGCCGAAGTGGGTACGGTGGCGGCGGCAGGGCTGAAGAAGACCCTGCTGATGTTCGATTATTTCCACGACGTCAAGGAATTGGCCGCCGCCGGCAACGCCAACGCCAAGGCGGTGATGCAATCCTGGGCCGACGCCGAGTGGTTCACCAGCCGCCCGGAAGTGCCGGCCTCGCAGAAGCTCACCGTGTTCAAGGTTACCGGCGAAACCAACACCGACGACCTCTCCCCGGCGCCTGACGCCTGGTCGCGCCCCGACATTCCGCTGCATGCGCTGGCCATGCTGAAGAACCCGCGTCCGGGCATCACCCCCGAAGAAGCCGGTGTGCGCGGCCCGATCAAGTTCCTGGAAGATCTCAAGGCCAAGGGCAACCTGGTCGCCTACGTCGGCGACGTGGTCGGCACCGGCTCCTCGCGCAAGTCCGCCACCAACTCGGTGCTGTGGTTTACCGGCGAGGACATCCCCTTCGTACCGAACAAGCGCTTCGGCGGCGTCTGCCTGGGTTCCAAGATCGCGCCCATCTTCTTCAACACCATGGAAGATGCTGGCGCGCTGCCGATCGAGATCGATGCCGGCCAGATGGACATGGGCGACGAGATTGAGCTGAAGGTCGACCAGGCCAGCGGCAAGGTCACCGCGCTGAAGAACGGCGCGGTCATCGCCGAAAGCCAGCTCAAAACCCTGGTGATCCTGGACGAAGTGCGTGCCGGCGGCCGCATTCCGCTGATCATCGGCCGCGGCCTGACCGCCAAGGCGCGTGAAGCGCTGGGCCTGCCGGCCTCCACGCTGTTCCGCCTGCCGCAGGCGCCGAACGATTCCGGCAAGGGCTTCTCGCTGGCGCAGAAGATGGTCGGCCGCGCCTGCGGCCTGCCGGAAGGCCAGGGTGTCCGTCCGGGCACTTACTGCGAACCCAAGATGACCACCGTCGGCTCGCAGGACACCACCGGCCCGATGACCCGCGACGAGCTGAAGGATCTGGCCTGCCTCGGCTTCTCCGCCGACCTGGTGATGCAGTCCTTCTGCCACACCGCCGCCTACCCGAAGCTGGTGGACGTGAAGATGCACCGCGAACTGCCGAGCTTCATCAGCACCCGAGGCGGCGTGGCGCTGCGTCCGGGCGACGGCGTGATCCACTCCTGGCTCAACCGCCTGCTGCTGCCGGACACCGTCGGCACCGGCGGCGACAGCCACACCCGCTTCCCCATCGGCATCTCCTTCCCGGCCGGCTCCGGCCTGGTCGCCTTCGCCGCCGCCACCGGCGTGATGCCGCTGGACATGCCGGAGTCCGTGCTGGTGCGCTTCAAGGGCACGATGCAGCCGGGCGTCACCCTGCGTGACCTGGTGAACGCGATTCCGCTGTATGCGATCAAGCAAGGCCTGCTGACCGTCGAGAAAAAGGGCAAGAAGAACATCTTCTCCGGCCGCATCCTGGAAATCGAAGGCCTGCCCGACCTGAAGGTGGAACAGGCTTTCGAATTGACCGACGCCTCCGCCGAGCGCTCCGCCGCTGGCTGCACGGTGCACCTTAACAAGGCGCCCATCGTCGAGTACATGAACTCCAACATCACGCTGATGAAGTGGATGATCGCCAACGGCTACGAGGATGCCCGCACCCTCAAGCGCCGCATCAAGGCGATGGAGGAATGGATCGCCAAGGGCGAACTGCTGAAGGGCGACGCCGATGCCGAGTACGCCGCGGTGATCGACATCGACCTGGCCGACATCAAGGAGCCCATCGTCGCCTGCCCGAACGACCCGGACGATGTGAAGCTGCTGTCCGAAGTCGCCGGCGACAAGATCGACGAAGTCTTCATCGGCTCGTGCATGACCAACATCGGCCACTTCCGCGCTGCCGGCAAGGTGCTGGACGGCAAGTCCGACATCCCGACCCGCCTGTGGATCGCTCCGCCGACCAAGATGGACGCGATGATCCTCAACGAAGAAGGCTACTACGGCGTGCTGGGCAAATCCGGCGCCCGCATGGAGATGCCGGGCTGCTCGCTGTGCATGGGCAACCAGGCGCAGATCCGCAAGGGCAGCACCGCGATGTCCACCTCCACCCGCAACTTCCCGAACCGCCTGGGCATAGACACCCGTGTCTACCTGGGTTCGGCGGAGCTGTCGGCGGTGTGCGCGCTGATGGGCAAGATCCCCACCGTCGAGGAGTACCTGGCGCAGGTCGAGGTGGTGAACAAGAAGGCTGCGGATATCTACCGTTACATGAACTTCGACCAGATCGAAGAATTCCGTAACGTGGCGGATACCGTCGAAGTTTGAGGTAGAGGGAGCACGAGCGGGACGCCAAAGTAGCGTACCTGCCGCTTTTGGAACGCCCTTGCCGGGTCGCCGGCAGGGGCGTTTTTTCATTCCAGCGGCCAGGTTGTCATCTTGCGGCCATGCAGCCGTTCTATATATGCACGCCATCGGAACAGGATGGTGCGAATGGACGCGGCAACGGTTTTCTGCAAGACGGCTCTCGGCGAGCAGGAACTGGGCGGCAGCACGCGCCATCTGCCGCAACGCCTGCGCAATGTGCTGATCCTGGTGAATGGCAGCCGGCCGATCGGCGAGTTGGGCGCGCTGATGTCACCTGCCGCCCTGCTGCCGGCCTTGCAGGCGCTGGAGCAGCAGGGGCATATCCATCGCCTTGCGCCAGCATCGGGGCCGTTGGGCGAGCGGCCGGAGTGCACGCCCGAGGTAGCGCCGGCGGCCGCCGTGCCGGCGTGGATGGAGGATGCGCGGCGGGCCGGACAGGCAGCGTTGCTGCGCCACGCGGGCGAGGCGGGGGCGGTGATCGCCCGCCGGCTGCAGCATGTCCGCCGGCCGGGCGAACTCAGAATGGAGTTGCAGCGGCTGGGGCATCACCTGGAACGCTTTGCCGGGCTGGACGCGGCTCAGGGCTTCGCCGCGGAGATGGCTGCGTATCTGGACGCGGAGCCAGCGCTGGAGCGCTGAAGCCGCCAGGCCTTTCCCCTCGGGCACAGCTGAAGGCCGGCTGGCAACCGGCGACTGGGATGAGAAAGACGGAACGTCTGCCGCCCCCGGGTCTCTCACCTTCCGCGTGTGGTGTTTCAGGAGAAGCGGAAGTGAAGTCAGTCTTGAGCAGGGTGGTGGCACTTGTGGCGGTCGTGGCGGCCGCTGCCCTCGGATATTTCTACCTTTCCGGGGAAGAGGCCAAAGTACCGGAATCGACGTCGGTCGCGGCCCCCAATCCGGAGCCGGCCCCGGTGCTGGAGCAGGGGCCGCAGGCCTCGGGCGAGATTGAATCGGCGATCCGTCATCCGATCGAATCGGCCGGCACGGCGGCGGACGCATCGGCCCCGCCGCCTGCGCTGCCGGAAAGCGATGCCCTGGTCACCGAGGCGCTCGCCAGCCTGATCGCGGACACCGGGCTGCGCGAGCTGTTCATCGTGCAGGATTTCATCCGCCGCATCGTCGTCACGGTGGACAACCTTCCGGGCGAGCAACTGCCGCTGTCGCGCTCGCCGGTGAAGCCGGCCGTCGGCGCCTTCACGGTGAGCACCGAGCTGGATGGCACTTTCATCAGCCCGGAGAATGCGGCGCGCTATCGGCCCTATGTAGCCCTGGCGGAAGCGGTGGACAGCCGCAGCCTGGTTGCGCTCTATGTGCGGCTCTATCCGCTGTTCCAATCGGTTTACCAGGAGTTGGGCTATCCGGACGCCTATTTCAACGACCGCCTGGTGGCGGTGCTGGATCACCTGCTCGCGGCGCCGGAGGTGACCCGGCCGATACGGCTGGTACAGCCCAAGGTGCGCTACCGCTTCGAGGATAGCCGCTTGGAAGCCCTGTCCGCCGGGCAGAAGATCATGATCCGCATCGGCCCGGACAATGCCCGCCGGTTGAAGGCCAAGCTGCGGGAGATCCGCACGCTGGTGGCGGGGCAGGCGCCGGCCAACTGAGGGTGTCCGCGGCCTCAGCGCTGGGAGTGAAGGCCGATGAGGTTGCCCTCGGTGTCTTCCACCAGCGCGATGTAGCCGTGCTCTCCCACCCGCGTCTTGCCCTGCACGATGACGCCGCCGGCCGCGGCCGCGCGTTCGGCGGCCTCGCCGACGTCGGCGCAGATGAAGTACACCAGCGTACCGATGCGCGCGGGCCGCATCAGCGGATGGCGGATCAGCGCGCCGCTGGCCCCGCCGGCGCCATAGCGCCAGGGAAAGGCATACATCTCGACGTCCTCGCCCATCGGCATCTCGGTGAGTTCCTCGCCCAGCACCCAGGCGTAGAAGCCGCGTGCCCGCGCCATGTCGATCACCGGGATCTCGAACCAGCCTACGCTGTTGTCCTCCTGGCTCATCTCCTGTCTCTCTTCCCCGAAGTCCGTGCGGATGTCCTGTGCGGATGCCGCCTCGCCGCGCAATTCCTTTCCCTGCCGGGGCAGGGCCGCCCTATCGACTAGAATCGGCACCCCGCCCGGTCCCCGGGTGCCGAGGTCTGCCGGATCGAAATGCACACTTTACTGCAGCAGGTTTCCCTTTCCTCCCCGCTTTTCATCCTCGTTTTCGCCGGCTATGGGCTGATGAAGCTCGCCCACTGGTCGAAGAGCATGGCCGATGCGCTCACCCAGTTCGTGTTCGCGGTTGCGCTGCCGGCGATGCTGTTCCGCCTGATGAGCGATTTCACTGCCCTGCCGCCGGTGGATGTGCGCCTGCTGCTGGCCTATTTCGGTGGTTGCCTGCTGGTGTTCCTCGCTGGCAGGTTGGTGGCCTGGCGCTGCTTCCGCCTCGACGGCGTGGCGCAATCGGTGTTCGCGCTGGGCGGGGTGTTCTCCAACAACGTCATGCTGGGGCTGCCGATCGCGCGGCTGACGCTGGGCGAGGAGGCGGTGCCGGCGGTGGCGCTGGTGCTGGTCTTCAACGCGCTGACGCTGTGGACGCTGGTGACGGTATCGGTGGAGTGGGCGCGGCACGGGCAGCTTTCCGCGCGGGGCTTCTATCGCACGGCGCGGGGCGTGCTTACCAATCCGCTGGTGGTGGGCATCGTGCTTGGCGCCCTGTTCGGCCTCACAGGCCTATCGCTGCCCAAGGTGCTGGCGGTACCGCTGGACATGATCGCCCAGGCGGCTGCGCCACTGTCGCTGATGGTGCTGGGTATGGGGCTGGCGCAGTACGGCGTGGGTGAAGGCTGGCGCATCAGCGCGGCCATCGCCACCATCAAGCTGCTGTTGCAGCCGCTGGTGGTGTGGGGGCTGGCGTTGCTGCTGGGGCTGCCGGTGCTGGAGACGCAGGTGGTGGTGCTCCTGGCTGCCATTGCCACTGGCGCGAACGTCTATCTGATGGCACGCCAGTTCGGCGTGCTTGAAGGGCCAGTGGCCAGCTGCCTGGTATGGACCACCGTGCTGGCCGCGTTGACCATGCCGCTGATGCTGACGCTGACCGCGTCTTGAGCCCTGGGCCGGTGCTCAGGCGGAATTGCGCGCACCGGTGCCGGCGGGCAGCGCCGCCGTCTCCGGCAGCCGTGGCAGGCCGCGCAGGCGCAAGGAGATGCCAAAGGTAAGGAGGGCACAACCACCCAGGATGGCCGTCACCCCGAGCCACCCGCCCGGC